>DATDQD010000226.1:0-7285 GCA_035292425.1 Bacteroidota bacterium | reverse complement strand
ATACGGGCGACGGTTTCATGAGGGACGAGACCCCGGTGAGAATGGGCGGGGACAGCCTCCGCTGGACGCGCGCGGCGGCGATCTCCGACGTCGACGGCGACGGCGATCCCGACGTCCTCGACGTGGGATTTTTCGTCGGGGGAAACAATCCCCAGGTAAAACTTCTGAAGAACGACGGGAGCGGGTTCTTCACGGAGGAGCACGCCGGAGACATCGCCGGGCTGTCGGGCTGGTTCAACGACGCGGAGTTCGCGCCGCTCTCCCGGGACACACTGCCGGACCTCTACATTGCGCGGATTATCGTGGGGCAGGACGCGTCCGACCTGCTCCTCCTCAACCGGGGAGACGGATCGTTCAGGGACTCCTCGGGGCTCCTCCCCCCGGTGCTCGATTTCACCGTCTCGGCGTCCGTCAGCGACTTCGATCGCGACGGCGACATCGATATCGTGGTCGGGAACGGCAACGCCACCCAGGACCTCACCGGCCAGAACCGGCTCTACATCAACCAGCGGTTCTCCCCGCCGGCCGATGTGCGCGACGGGGACGGGATTCCGCGCGGGACGATCCTCCGGCAGAACTATCCCAATCCCTTCAACGCGTCCACGGTGATACGGTATTCCCTGGGGACGGGGGCTTCCGTCTCGCTGACGGCGGTGAACGTCCTCGGGACCGTAGTCATGAAATCGGAGCCCGGGTACCAGCCCCCGGGAACGTACGAGTTCCGGTGGGATGCGGGAGGCCTTCCCGGCGGAATCTATTTCTACACGCTCCGCGTCGGGGGGATGAGGGTGTCTCCCCGCGCCGCGGTCCTGCTGAAATGACGGCGCCGGCGGCATGACACTTGTCCTCACGCCATCCCAGCAGGCGACGCTCGACCTGTCCTCCCATCTCGCCGTGACGGCGAACGCGGGAGCGGGGAAAACCTCCGTCCTCGCGAGGCGCTTCGTCGAAATTTTTCTCCGGACGGACGCCAAACTATCCGAAGTCGTCGCGATCACGTTCACGGAACAGGCCGCCGGCGAACTGCGGAAAAAAATCCACGACGTCATCATCGGGCGGGAACGCGACCCGGCCCTCCGGGCGGGGGAACGGCAGCGCCTGGTGAACCTGAGGAACCAGCTCTCTTCGGCCGTCATCGGGACCATCCATTCGTTCTGCGCGCGGACCCTCAGGATGTATCCCGCGGAGGCGGACATCGACGCTTCCTTCACCATCGTCGAGGGGCAGGAGAGGGCCCGCCTGATCGGCGAGTCGATCGCGGAAACCTTTTCCGAATTCATGGGCCGGCGCGACGGAACGGGACGGGAAGGAGGATTCCGCGATCTGCTGAGGGCCGTCCCCCCGGCGAAGCTCGAACGATTTCTCCAGAGGATGTTCTCGCAGAGGGAGCAGCTCTACCGGCGCTATTCCAGCCTGTCCAGCCTGTCAAGCCCGTCCAGCCTGTCGAACGCGGCTCCGCCCGCCGGACACCGCGGTGGGGATGATGGCGGCAGGAACGCCGCCATCGTTTCCGCCATCGTCGCGCGGGCCATCGAATCGGACTGGAACGGTCGGGCTCGTGAAACTGCGGCGGCGGCCTCCGGAAAGGACGCGGCGAAAATTGCCGCGCTCCTCGGCGCTCCCGGATTTTCCCCCGATCCCGCCCGTATGGAGACCATCCTGGTCGAAGCAGGGGAGGCCATGTTCCTCAAGAGCGGGGATTTCCGGGTATCGTTCCTCGGATCGACGCCCGCGGAATCGCTTCCCCGGGAGCCGGCGGAATACCTCAGGGAATTCGAATCCAGGTACGGCCGCCTCCTCCGGTCGATGGGCTCGGTCGATGCCCGCGAAATGGACCGGCGGTACGGACGCCTTCTCGACACCCTCGAAAAAGTGTTCATCTCCGCGCGGGACCGCTACGACGCGAAGAAGGAGGAGGCCGGGCTCCTCGATTTCGAGGATCTTCAGATCAGGACGCTTGAATTGCTTGACCGTGACGGCGTCCGCGAGCGTCTCCGGTTCGATTACAAATTCTTCCTCGTGGACGAGTTCCAGGACACCAACGACCTGCAGTATTCCATTCTGAAGGGGTTCCTGGGGAATTTCCGGAGCGGAAACCTCTTCATCGTCGGCGACCCCAAACAGTCGATCTACGGGTTCAGGAATGCCGAGGTGGGCGTCTTCTACGATGCCAGGAGGGACATCGCGGCGGAGGTGAAAAAAAATTCCGGAGGAGGGGGGGACGGATCGGTCGTACTCGCCGAGAGCTTCAGGCCGCTCCCCGAGATCGCCGCCTTCGTGAACGTGATTTTCTCCGCGCTGATGAAGAGGGGGGGATCACGCCACGAGGTGGACTATGACAGCATCGTGTCCGGACGGAGTTCTTCCACGCGAGGATCGGTCGGGATGCTGCTCGTTCCCTCCGGTCCGGAGAAGGGGCGGGCCGCGGCGCTCCGGGAGGAATGCGAGCTCGTTGCCCGCCGGCTGGACGCGATCGCCGGGGGCGGGGGGGAAAAGGGGTATTCCTACGGGCAGTGCGCGGTCCTGCTGAGGGACCGGACGAATCTGCCCGCACTCGAGAAAGCGTTCGAAGAGGCCGGGATACCCTACCTCCTGGCGGGGGGTGTGGGATTCTTCCAGACGCAGGAAATCTATGATTTCCTGAATTACCTGCGCTTCCTCGTCTCCCCCGACGACGACCCCGCCCTCGCGGGCGTCCTGAGGTCCCCGTTCTTCGGCCTCTCGGACGAGGACCTCCTCGGCATCGCCATGTCGGCGGGGATTTCGCTCTGGGAAAAACTTTACCGATTCGCCGCCGATCCCCTCTCCCCCCTGAGTGTCCGGCGGGCGCGGGAGCTCCTGGCCGCCCACCGCATACTGGCCGACAGGATCCCGGTCCCGCGACTGCTCCGGAGGATCGCCGCGGACACCGGCTGGCTCGGGACGATGGCCGGGCTTTCGCACGGTCCGCAGCATCGCGAGAATTTCCTCAAGCTCCTCGAGCTCGCCCGGAAACGCGGTACGGGCGGCCCCTTTACACTGTATGATTTCAGCGCCTACCTCGATCACCGGGCCGAGGAGGAGGAGCGCGAGGGACAGGCGGCGACGGGGGCCGCCGGGAAGGCCGTCAGGGTGATGACGGTCCATGCCGCCAAGGGGCTGGAGTTCCCGGTCGTCCTTTTGCCATTCCTCGACCGCGGGACCTGGCCGGACCACGATCCGATCATCCACCCTGAGTTCGGGATCGGTTTCCGGGTTGCCGGTGAGGGGGATGTCAGGGGGGAAGCGGCCCCCATGCACGCCTTCCTGAAGGCCGTCTCCGACGAGAAGAGGAATGCCGAGGAAAAGAGGGTGTTTTACGTGGCCTGCACACGGGCGCGCGATGTTCTTATCCTCTCCGGGACCGAAAAGGAGAAACCGGTCCGATCCTCGCCTCTCGGCTGGCTGATGGGGATCATCGGGTCGGCCGGCATCGCCGAACGGGATTCAGCCCTCGATTTCGGCGCTGTAGCGGTCCGATGCCTTGATCCGGGCGGGGACGGGACGGTGTACCGGGACAGGAACGTCGCGCTATCGGTGAATATCACGCGGCCCGCCGCATCCGACACAGTCGGCGCCGACAGGCGCCCTGCGCCGGGAAGCAGGCAACCGCGGCCCTCCCCCCGCATCCTGTCCGCTCCCCTGATGGATACCAGGGGCGGGGAAACCTACTCCGCAACGCAGCTCAAGACCTTCATGGAATGCCCTGTCCAATATTACCTGGCGTACGTGCTCGGGGTCGGAGGCGGGGATTCGCGGCGCCGGCCGGATGACGGTTTCGAGGACGAATGGCGGGGAGGAGGGATGGGTGCGGCCGCCCTCGAAGGGGATATCACCCACCGGGTTCTGAGCGAACTCGACGCCGCGGAACCGGAGGCTTCCCTCGCGGCGAGAATTTCAGCGCTCGTCAGAACCCTTCGGGCCGGTCCCGGGGCATCCCGCCTGGAAGCGCGGGTCCTGGAAAACGTCTCCGCGTTTCTCCGCTCGCCCGCCGGCCGGACGATCCTTCCACGTCCCGGGGCGAGGACCGAATACCAGATTTCTGCGCTGGTCGGCGATGCGGTCGTCATGGGGAAGATCGACAGGCTCTTCCAGGGGGAGGACGGTCTCGTCGAATTCGTCGATTATAAAACCGACGGGATCACTCCGGCGGAGATGGCGTCGAGGGCCCGGGAACATAAACCCCAGCTCGCCATCTACGCCTATCTCGTCTCCCGTCTCTGTGTCCAATCCGTCGTGCGCGGCTCGCTTCTTTTCCTGAAACTCGGATCCGCCCCCGTCACGTTTGACTTCGGCGTCGGGGAATTCTCTGCGGTCGAAAAATCGCTCACCGGGTCGATCGATGCAATCCGGAGAGGCATCTTTACGCCTCCCACCGTGCCCTGCAGGGGATGCCCTTCCGCCGACGGAAAAGTCTGCGGGGTGGTTCCCGCCATTCCCTGATAAAATCTCTATAAAATCCGGCCGCCATGGGGGGGAATCCCGATTTATGTTGATTTTCGGGAGACCTGTGGATAACTCCCTCAATCCTTTAAAAAACGTAAAAATTCATCATTTTTCCCTGTTGGGAAAGTGTTGATAAACTCCCTCAACCCTATATTCTCAATGGTTGATACGTTTAGTTAAAGTCCTTCTTAAGATTATACTTGCATGTTATTGTAAAATTATTTAACCTTCAGCCGCTCAATAGAAAAGCGGGGTTTTGGAACATTTTCAGGGGGTATTCGGCACTTCCCGGTACTACAGCGAAAAAAGGCACGAAATGGAATCCATCCAAAAATATGAAGAGATCCTTGAGTCGATCACGGGCGGATTCTTCGCGCTCGACAGGGATTATAAATTTACATACTGGAACAAGGCCGCCGAGGAAGGGACGGGACTGATGCGCGATGAGGTCCTGGGGCGCGGCGTCTTCGATATTTTTCCGAATGCCAGAAACGCGGACCTCGGTGAAAAGTATAAGGCCGCGATGGAGCAGCGCCAGTTTCAGAGCATCGTAACGGCCTACCGCGACGAGCGGTTCGAAGCATACTACGACATCCGCATCTATCCGACCGAGAGCGGCATCTCCGTCTTCTTCCAGGACATCACCGAGGAGAAGAGGACGGAGAGGCAGAAGGAAATGCTGATGGAGGTCTCGCACGTGATCAACGTCGCACCCCATCTGGATGATCTCTGCCTGAACGCCGGCGAGAGGATCGCCCTCTTCCTCGAGATCCCCCCGAAATTCGTCTGCATCTACCGGTACGACTCCCGGTCCGCGATGCTCCACCTGATGGCCCCATCGCTGATCGACGTGCGCGTCGACCCGGAAATCGAACACCAGATCGTCCACGAGAAGACCCATACGATCGCCGTCCAGACCGCGCTCTCGAGGAAAACCATGGTGAGCGACGAGCTGTCGCGCAGTTCGATCGCCGCGTACTTCCTCATCGAGACGGACAGCCTCCGCCTGCGGACGCTGATCTCCATCCCGCTCATGGTCCAGAACGAACTCCAGGGGGTGCTCGAAGTCCTCTCGCCCAAGGTCGACCGGTACGTCAACGAGGAACTGAAGCTCCTCTCGGTCATCGCCAACGAACTGGCGATCGGGATGAGCCGCAAGAGGCTGATGGATGAAATCACCGTCAAGAACATCGAGCTGGAGAACGAGAAGAAAAAGACCGACGACGCCAACGAGACGCTCAAGCGATTCCTGGCCACCTTCAGCCATGAGCTCAGGGCCCCCCTGAACGCCATTGTCGGGTTTTCCGAGATCCTGACGGCCGACATCTACAACCTCCCCGCCGATAAGGTGCGGGACTTCATGAAGAACATCAATTTCAGCGGCAAACACCTCCAGGGACTGATCAACGACATCCTCGACCTGTCGAAGATCGAGGCCGGAAAGATGGAACTGCACGTGGAGGCCCATCCCGTTTCCTACTTCGTGGAAAATGTCAGCAGGGTGATGCAGGCCGCGGTGCAGGAAAAGAAGCTCCGCCTCGACTTCGATGTCTCCCCGGAAATCGACCAGCTGGTCGTGGACCAGACGCGGTTCAAGCAGATCCTCGTCAACCTGGCCTCCAACGCCATCAAGTACAGTCATCCGGGCGGCCGGATCCTGGTGAAGATCAGGCGGTTCGTGAACGAGGTCGAATTCAGCGTCGTCGACGAGGGCGTGGGGATCAAGCCGGAAGACATGCCGAGGCTCTTTCACGCGTTCCAGCAGGCCAGGAACGGGAAGAACCAGAAGGAGGGCACGGGGCTCGGGCTGGTGATCACCAAGAAACTGATCGAGCTCCACGGGGGACAGATCACGGTCGACAGCGAATGGGGGAAGGGGACGACGATCCGGTTCAGGGTTCCGATGGTCGTGGCGGGGGGGATCGTGGACTCGGCGGACCAGCTCCTGAGGGTCGTGGAGGAACAGCCCCTGACCATGCCGGACGGCGAGAGTCCGCTGGTCCTGATCATCGAGGACAACCCCCAGGCGAGCCAGCTCATCCAGATGTACCTGGAAGAGGCCGGCTACCGGACGGAGACGGCGAGGGACGGCGCCGAGGGGCTCGAGAAGGCGAAACGGCTGAAGCCGAACATCATCACCCTGGACATGATCATGCCGGTCAAGGACGGCTGGCAGGTTTTGATGGAGCTGAAGCGGCACCCCATCTGCAAGGACATCCCCATCATTATTATTTCGATCACCGACGAGAAGAAGCTCGGTTTCAGCATGGGGGCCGTCGGGTATTTCGTCAAACCGGTGAACAAGGAGGAACTGCTCGGGTCTCTGAAACGGATACCGCTGAAGCTGCGGAAGAACAAGACGCAGCCGAAGGTCCTGATCATCGACGACGACCGCACGGCGTCGGAGCTGATCCAGGTTATCCTGGAAGCCGAGGGATACGAGGTCATCAAGACCGTGAACGGGAAGGACGGGGTGAGGCTGGCGGCGAGCGAGTCGCCCGACCTGATCATCCTCGACCTGATCATGCCCGACATTTCCGGATTCAACGTCGCCTACCAGCTCAAACAGCAGCCGGCGTCGCGGAACACCCCCATCATCATCCTGACCTCCATGGAGGTCGATGAAGAGACCAGGGAACAGATGCAGGGGTTCATCTCCACGATCATGAGCAAGTCGAGGTTCACGAAAAAGGATCTCCTTCGCGAAATCAACGCGATCGAAAAGATGAAATAGGCGGGCGGGGTCCTACCTCAGGACCACCATTTTCCCGACCGATTCGAACCCGGGGGCGGTGAGGCGGTAGAAATACACGCCGCTCGG
>DATDQD010000225.1:0-4231 GCA_035292425.1 Bacteroidota bacterium | reverse complement strand
CCGCACCTCGCCGTCGACGCGCGCCAGCGTCCGGAGATGGGCCGGGAGTACGACGCGGATCATGGCAGCGTCTGGACCTCGACCGACAGCACCGCGGGAAGATCGCGGACGATGGGAGCCCAGGTGTCGCCGGCGTCGGCGGAGGCGTACACCTGCCCGCCGGTCGTACCGAAATAGATTCCGCACTCGTCGAGCGAGTCGACGGCCATCGCGTCACGCAGGACATTGACGTAGCAATCGCGCTGGGGCAATCCGTTCGTAAGGGCCTCCCACTCGCTCCCTCCGGTGCGGCTGCGGTAGACGCGGAGTTTTCCGTCGGGCGGATAGTGCTCCGAGTCGCTTTTTATCGGCACCACGTAGATCGTCTCCGGCTCGTGCGCGTGAACGTCGATCACAAACCCGAAATCGCTGGGCAGATTCCCGCTCACCTCCTGCCACAACTCTCCGGCGTTGTCGCTCCGGAGAACGTCCCAGTGTTTTTGCATAAAAAGAACATCGGGCCGGGACGGGTGCATGGCGATGCGGTGGACGCAGTGGCCGACCTCCGCATTCGGGTCGGGGATGTATTGCGACATCAGGCCCCGGTTGATCGGTTTCCATGTCCTCGCACCGTCGTCGGTCCGGAACGCGCCCGCGGCCGAGATCGCGACGTACATCCGGGCGGGGTTCTTACGATCGAGAAGGATCGTGTGCAAGCCCATCCCCCCGGCTCCGGGCGACCACTTCGGTCCCGAACCGTGGCCGCGCAATCCGGCGAGTTCGTGCCAGGTTCGTCCCCCGTCGGTCGTCCGGAAGAGCGCCGCGTCTTCAACGCCGGCGTACACGGTGTCCGGATCGGTCAGCGACGGCTCCAGGTGCCAGACGCGCTTGAACTCCCACGGATGTTGCGTGCCGTCGTACCACTGGTGCGTTGTGAGGGGTTTGCCGGATTCCGGGGAAGTGTCATAGACGAACTTGTTGCTCTCGCCCATCGGCATCCCGTCGGGTGTCGTCGTCGGCTCGCCAGGCCGGATGCCGGGCTGATCCCACGTTTTTCCTCCATCATTGGAGCGCTGGATGATCTGCCCGAACCAGCCGCTCGTCTGGGACGCGTAAAGCCGGTGGGGATCGGCGGGCGAACCTTTCAGATGATAGATTTCCCACCCCCCGAAGTGGGGGCCGCTGACATTCCATTGTTTACGCCGGGGGTCGGACGTGAGGATAAACGCCCCTTTGCGCGTGCCGACAAGAACGCGAACACTGCTCATGATGATTTCTCCCTGGTTGAGTTTGAACCGGTCAGGGGGCGGGTCGTGCCTGTGGTCTCGTCCCGGCAGCCCGCCTCCGCCGACATTCCAAAGATTAAAAATAATTGCCGTGAAATCAAACTTTTCGCCCGAGATCGCGGAGATCCCGGGTGCCCCGATCATGAAAAAGGCGGCCCCCGGGGGTGCCGCCTTCGCTATTATCGCCGGGATCGCCGGTAAAAAAAGAGCCGCTAGGTTCCCTCGCTGTAGGCTTCGTTGTATTGCTTCTGGTCGGGTGTGAGCTTGTCGATCCGCATCCCCATCGTGGCGAGCTTCACGCCGGCGATCTCCTGGTCCTGTTCAATGGAAATGTCGTGCACGGTGTTCTCCAGCCGGATGCCATTCCTGTCGAGTTCGGCGAGACGGAGCTGGGACATGAACTGGTTGGCGAACGACATGTCCATCACCTCCGAAGGATGCCCCTCCGCCGCCGCGAGGTTCACCAGCCGGCCCTGGGCGAGGACGTAAATCCTCCTTCCGTCGCGGAGCGTGTACTCTTCGTTGTTGGCCCTGATCGTCCTGACCGATTTTTTCAGTTTCGCGAGGTCCTTTAAATTAATCTCGCAGTCGTAGTGACCGGTGTTGCAGACGATCGCCCCCTCCTTCATCGAGAGGAAATGTCTTTTTACAATAATGTCCTTCACGCCGGTGGCCGTCACGAAGACGTCGCCCACCTTCGCGGCCTCGTCCATCTTCATCACGCGCATCCCGTCGAGGGTCGCCTTCAGCGCCGCGGTGGCCTTCACCTCGGTCACGATGACGTTGGCCCCGAGGCCCTTCGCCCTCCAGGCGACTCCCTTGCCGCAGTGTCCGTAACCGGCGACGACGAAGTTCTTTCCGGCGAGCAGGATGCTGGTCGCTCTCAGGATGCCGTCGAGCGTCGACTGGCCGGTGCCGTAGACGTTGTCGAAGTCCCACTTCGTCTCGGCGTCGTTCACGGCGATCACCGGGTACTTCAGCGCCCCGGCCGCGGCCATCGAGCGGAGGCGGTGGACGCCGGTCGTGGTCTCCTCCGTCCCCCCGATGACGTACCTCTGGGAGAATTCGGGGTGTTTGTTGTGGATCGTAAAAATCAAATCCGCGCCGTCGTCGAGTGTCAGGTTCGGCTTCATCTTCAGAGTCTCTTCGATGCACCAGTAGAAATCCTTCACCGACATGCCGTGCCAGGCAAATATTGAAACGCCGTCGGCGGCAAGCGCGGCCGCCACGCTGTCCTGCGTCGAGAGCGGGTTGCATCCGCTCCAGGAAACCTTCGCTCCCGCGTCGGCGAGCGTTCTCACGAGCACGGCGGTCTCCTTCGTGACGTGAAGGCACCCGGCGATACGGTACCCCTTCAACGGTTTCGTTTTCCTGTATTTCTCGCGGAGCGCCTGCAGGACCGGCATTCTCGATTCGGCCCAGGAGATCAGCAGCCTCCCCTCATTGGCGAGCGAGAGGTCCGCGACTTTATAATGTCCCTTCTTGTATTTCATGCCTTAATTGATTGTGTGATGATGGTTGGGTTAAATGAGGCTCAGCGGTGGTTGAATGACTTCCGGAGGATGGCCTTCAGGTCGAGTTTCTCCCAGGTGAATTCCTTTTCGTTCCTCCCGAAATGACCGTACGCCGCCGTCTTCCGGTAGATGGGGCGCAGCAGGTCGAGCCGTTTGATGATGCCGCGCGGCGTCATGTCGACGGGGCCGCCCTTTTTCGTGAGTCGGCGGAGTCCCATTTCAATTTCATGATCGCCGAGCGCGCCGGTGCCGAATGTCTGGACGTGGATGGAGACCGGGTCCTCGACCCCGATCGCGTATGCGATCTGGATCAGACATTCCGACGCGAGTCCCGCCGCGACGATGTTCTTGGCCAGGTGGCGCGTGGCGTAGGCGGCGCTGCGGTCCACCTTGGTCGGGTCCTTGCCGGAGAACGCCCCGCCCCCGTGCGGCGCGCGGCCGCCGTAGGTGTCTACGATGATCTTCCGACCGGTCAGCCCGCTGTCGCCGTGGGGTCCGCCGGTCTCGAAGCGCCCGGTGGGGTTCACGAAGTAGTTGGTCTTGGCGTCGAGCATCTTCGCGGGGATGGCTTTCTTCACGACGTGGCGGATGACGTCCTCCCTGATTCTTTTTTGGGAGGCCCCGGGCATGTGCTGTGTTGAAACGACCACGGTCTTGACGCGGACGGGGCGTTTTCCCTCGTATTCCACCGTGACCTGCGATTTCGCGTCGGGACGGAGGTACGGCATCAGGCGCGGCTCTGTCTTACGGATCTCCGCGAGCCGCTTGACGAGCATATGCGCGTACATGATCGGCATCGGCATGAACTCCGGCGTTTCGGTGCAGGCATAGCCGAACATCATTCCCTGGTCCCCCGCCCCTCCGGTGTCCACCCCCCTGGCGATGTCCGGGGACTGAGCGTGGATGGCCGAGAGGACCGAACAGGATTCAGCATCGAATCCGACGCCGGCCTCGGTATAGCCGATCTCCCGCACCACCTGGCGGACGATGTTCGGGACCTCGATGTAGGCCTCCGTGGTGATCTCCCCGCCCACGAGGACAAGTCCGGTGGTCGCGAACGTTTCGCAGGCCACCCTGGACGCGGGGTCCTCTCTGAGAATGGCATCGAGCACCGCGTCGGAGATCTGGTCGCAGACCTTGTCCGGATGCCCCTCGGACACCGATTCCGATGTGAAGAGGTATTTCATGTGGGCCTTTCTATGAGTGAAATTCGATTTCGGAGGAATCTCCGATGTTGATTCGCTTGAACGAGCCGGACACGAACGCGTTGCTCCCGACGATGGAGTTCTCGAGGAGGGCCCGCTGGACCCTCGCCTCTTCGCCGACGATGGAGTTCCGGACGATCGAATCCGCGACCTGGACGCCGTCGGCGATGGTGGCGTACGGCCCGATCACGGAGTCCGTGATCTTCGCCGTGGGAGCGATGAAGACCGGCGGCAGGATCACCACCCC
>DATDQD010000224.1:0-18914 GCA_035292425.1 Bacteroidota bacterium | reverse complement strand
GGCCGACTATAAATTCGATACGTTCTATGAGGATTTTCTCGATACCGCGTCCGCGGCGATCAAGCATTGGGACGATACGGCCAAGGCGTATTTCCTGAGCATCGACAAGCCCGGGAGCGCCGACGACAAGTTCATCAGTTACGCGGGCGGTCCCGGCCAGGATTCGTGCCTGTACTATCATATCAAGTTGAGAGATGAATTGGGAATCGGCGGGATCATGGTCTGGGATCTGAGTGAAACGTATCTTGGTACGGGTAGATTCCCACAATCGTCCTATCCCAACCTGGAGCGGAACTGGCTCACCAACCAGATGAGGAAGCATATCGGACACATCGAAGCGCCCCCTCCCCCGCCGGACTCGATACCGCCCGGAGACGGTTCAACGGCCACCCTGAAGTACGATCGGCTGTTCGTCGATTTCGGCAACGTCGGGATCGGAGATGAGAAGACCGACTCGGTCAGAGTGATCAACGACAATGATTTTTCGGTGGAGATTACCGATGTCAGGACCACCTCGGGCCGCTTTTCGGCACAGCTCGACCAGATGTCGATAGGGCCGAAATCCAGCAGAAAATTGTACGTGAGGTTCACACCCGACCGAAGGGCCGCCGAGACCGACATTGTCATCTCGATTTCCGGATATGTGGTGATTACGCCCGAGAGCGGCCCCGCGGACTCCATCGGGGTCGGGGTAAACGTTGTCAGCGGGGACACACCTGAGGGATACGCGTTATCGCAAAACTACCCCAATCCGTTCAATCCGGAGACAAAACTCAACTATACCCTCCCCTCAGAGTCATACGTCAAAATGACCGTGTTCAATATCTTCGGACAGGAGATCGCCATTCTCCGCGATGGCGTCGACGACGCCGGATACAAGGAAATCGTCTGGAACGGGAGAAACCGTTCGGGTGAATCACTCCCCAGCGGGGTCTACTTCTTCAGGATCGAATCGATGAATCTTGAGAGTACCGGCAGTTCGTTCACGCAGACAAGAAGCATGCTTCTTCTCAGATAATGGCGTGAAACGGGAAACGCATATCAGTATATTTTCTGCGAACGTACGCGAATTGGACCGTGGAAATGCAAACGAATTAACCAGTTTGCTCATCACGCCTGAATCGGGCTGACAGAAACCTTCAATAGGGGAAAAAACTCCTTGAATTTCTCGATATTTATTGATATTGTTAATGATTACGCAGTTGGCCGGAAAAGCCCATCGGCCGATCATCATCCAAAAATCCCGGAGGACACTCGTTGAAGAAAAATCATATCATTGGCGGTATCACGTTATTTCTCATTATCAGCTTTACCTCTCTTCCTTCTTTATCGCTGGCCGGAGAATCGGGTAAAACCGGCAAACGTGCATCGGACGCTCCATCCATGATCGTCGCGGTACACTCTCCATCCTGGGACGTCAACATGGGATCCAGCACCGACGGCAATTACGGTGACATGCCGGTCGACAGCATCGATTTCAGCACCATGACCCATTATATCTCGTTTTCCGCAGCCATGGCCTCCGACGGAAGCTCCATTCGCTGGAACAACCTGGTGACCTCACGGCGTAAACCCCTCAACGACCGCGTTCACGCGGCCGGCAAACCGGTCCTCCTGTGCATCGGAGGATCCGGATCCGATGGTTATTTCGGCACATCGATGTCCCCCGCGAACCGGGCTACCACCATCAACACCGTTCTCGCCGCCGTCCGCACCTACGGGTACGACGGCATCGACTGGGACTGGGAACCGTTCGGTGGCAGCGACAGTGCAAACCTCTTCCCGACAATCCGCGCGCTCTACGACTCCTTCCAGACGATGCAGGCCACCTACGACCCGACCAGGCATCCGATCCAGACGGCCGACATCAATCCGGGGGGCGGGAGCGGACAGGCCAATATGTGGAAGCAGGTCGCTCCGTACCTTGAGTTTGTCATGCTCATGTCCTACGACAAGATGGGCAGCTGGACCCAGATGGTGTATTTCGATTACGCTCCCTATTCACGCATCAACAACGTGATCGTCGACCGCATGCCCGGCGGCGGGCAGGAGATGGCCACCGCACAGCGGCAGGCGCTGCAAATGACCGAAGCGGGGTTCCCGGCGGGCAAGGTGGTCGTCGGCATCGATTTCATGGCGGGCAGGGCCAGCGGCGGTTCGGGCACCTGGGCGGGCGGCGCTACCTGGCCCCGGCAGGAGTGGAGTTTCGCCCCGTCGTTCGCGGCCGACTATAAATTCGATACGTTCTATGAGGATTTTCTCGATACCGCGTCCGCGGCGATCAAGCATTGGGACGATACGGCCAAGGCGTATTTCCTGAGCATCGACAAGCCCGGGAGCGCCGACGACAGGTTCATCAGTTACGCAGGCGGTCCCGGCCAGGATTCAACCCTCTACTACCATGTCAAGCTGGCCGGGGAACTCGACATCGGCGGCATCATGATCTGGGATCTGAGTGAAACGTATCTTGGTACGGGTAGATTCCCACAATCGTCCTATCCCAACCTGGAGCGGAACTGGCTCACCAACCAGATGAGGAAGCACATCGGGAACATCGAACCGCCCCCGCCTCCGCCGCCGCCGGACGTTCCCAAAATCAAGGGGAAGGTATTTTTCGACGGCAACCAGAACCGCATCCTGGATGCCGGTGAGCCGCCGATGGCAGGATGGACGGTGAATCTCACGGGTCCGGTGACGGCCGAAAAACTCTCCGACTCTTCCGGGAGTTTCAGTTTCGAGGCGCTTCCCCTCGGCGAGTACACGGTCAGCATGACCTCCAAAACCGATTGGACCCAGACCTATCCGGTCACCCCCGTCAATCACGCCGTATCGATCGATACCGTCGATCAGGCGGTCGATGTGAATTTTGGCGCCTACTCGTCCCTGGCGTTTCACTTTCCGGCGGTCCGGAACTGGAACATCATTTCCATGCCCGTGTCGTCATTCGACATGAGTACATCGGCACTGTTTCCCCTCCACATCACGCCCGCATACAGTTTTCACGGACAGTATCATAACGAGGATTCGCTGACGCCCGGCGAAGGATACTGGATCAAGTTCAACCAGAGTCACGAGGTGTGGGTCGCGGGGTCACGCAGCCTCCTGGATACGGTGGATGTCGTCGCCGGATGGAATTTCATCGGCTCGATCGCGGAAGCCATATCGGTCGGGGACATCCGGACGGTGCCCGCCATCCTCCTGTCGCCGTATATTTACGGCTATGATGGCGGCTCCTACCTCGCGAACCAGATCGAACCGGGAAAGGGGTACTGGGTCCACGCGTTGACCGCGGGCATGGTCATCATCTCGAATACCGGCCTCAACGCCGTCGCGGGAAGCACCGTCCCACTCCCGGATTCCAACCTGAACGAACTGATCTTCATCTCCTCCGCGGGTGAACGTCAGTCGCTCTATTTCACACTCAACGGGAATGAATCCAGGTCCTTTCCCGCCCCGCCGTCCCCTCCAGAGGCCGGCTTCGAAGCCCGGTTCCGGTCCGCCTCCGCCCCATCCGGCGGATCAATGGTCGAAATTCTTCCTTCGTCCGCATCGTCCTCCGCATCGCTGCCGATCATGTTCAGCAACGCGGGCTATCCGATGGCGATCGAATGGAAGATTGTACCAGGCAACCAGGGCGGAACTCTATCGGCGGGCAACGTTTGGAGCATCTCCCTGGAAGGAAACGGACGCATCGACGGGTACGATCCCGGAGTGTCCGGTGCGGAGGCCGCGACTCTTTTTCTGCGCAAATCGGCCGGGAACGGGACATCGTACCCTTCCGCCTACCGACTCGAACAGAACTATCCGAACCCGTTCAACGGCTCGTCGGTCATCAATTTTACCATCGTCGACGAGAGCCGCGTGAGGTTGGAAGTGTACAACGTGCTCGGCGAAAAGATGCTGACTCTCGTCGATCGACAGCTTTCTCCCGGTCTTCACTCCGCTTCCCTGCGCGGTGACGACCTGCCAAGCGGGATATTTCTTTACAGATTGACCGCGGATCTGCCGAATGGCGGAAAACAGATCGCGACGAAGAAACTCGTTCATCTCAAATAGAGAATCACTCCCGATCTTCAAACGTCCCCGCGGTTTGATTGCCTGGGGGAGCATGATCTTCAACCATGCCGTCCCCCTGATACATCCACCTTCCTGACAAGACATCTCCTGATCCGGTTCCTTGGGGCGGAATCGCACTTCTGTCCGGGGCGGGAGTGACGGATTTCACCCCGGCGTCGGAACGCCCGGGGGGACCTTCGTGAGGATTGCCTGGGATCCGGTGTTGTGGGGAAGGACTTACCCGGCGTACAAACCGGGACTTTCCTGGAGCGTCAGCGGCTCCAGGGTTTTCACGTCCGTCCGCGGGGCGTATTCCTCAAGCTGGATCGTCGAACGCCTGAGCACGACCCCGTTCTCGCGGCAGATTTCGTGGAGACGGGAGAGGATGGCCGGCTTCAGGTCACCGACGGCGAGGATGACTTCCTGGATGTGCTTGGTCCGCACGAGGCGGGACAATTTCCAGTGCCCCCCGAAGATCGGGTAACCGTCCAGTCTCCTGCCTTCGAGCCGCGGATTGTCGTCGAGGAAACCGACGGGGCAGTAACGGAGACAGTCGTCGTGTATGAACCTGTGGAGAAGGAGGAGCCCGTTGGCGTCGGCGCCGTAAATGAGCACCTTCGTGCACTCTGCCTTGCCCTCGCGGCGCGAGAGGTAGTTGAGAATCCTGAAGGACCCGCGCGCCGCCAGCACCAGCGACAGGAGCATGAAGAAATCCAACAGGATGAACGTCGCGTCGGCGAGCGCCTTCTGGGCCGGCAGCAGGAGGAGGATAAAATACGTGACACCGACGGTGGCGAGCACCCCCTTGACGAGCTTGAGAATATCTCCCAGCCCGAACTGCCTGGTCGCGTGCCGGTAGAGCCCCGAAATGTAAAACATGCTCATCTGCACCCCTGTCATCAGCGCGAGGGCCGTGAAGAACGGCCGCCCGGGATTACTCAACGGCGGCTCATCGCGGAACGCCAGCTTGTACGACAGGAGGTACGAGACCACCATGAACCCCAGGTCGAGGAAACTCAGGAAGAGACTGCTCTGGAACAGCGGCCACTCGTACATCGGCAGGAAGAGCCCGTTCCTGAGGATCGCCATTTCCCTGTAGCGCAGCTGGCTCACCCCCACGAACGTCGCAATCGCGATCGAGACGATGATGAGCGAGGCGCCGAAGCTGTTCGAGAATGTCACCGCAAACGCCCCCAGGCCGAAGAGGCACGATACCACATAAAGCAGGAGGACGACCTTGCGGTGCGAGAAACCCCTCTCGATGAGCTGGTGGTGGATGTGCCCCCTGTCGGGATGGAAGATCCCGGAGAGTTTTCCCAGCATCGTGGACGACCGTTTCGACGAGGAAAGGACCGACGAGGGAAGGACCGATTTGAGGAACCTCCGAATCATGGACAAGAGCGTATCCATGATCGGCAGACCGAGCGCCAGCACCGGCACGATGATCGAGAACGCCGTCGAGCCCTTCGTGGAACTGCGCATTGAAAGGATGGCGAGCATGAACCCGATGAAGAGACTGCCCGAATCCCCGAGAAAAATCCTCGCCCCCTGGAAATTGTACCTCAGGAACCCGATCAGGGCGCCGGCCATCAGGAGGGCCATCATGGCCGTGGTGGCGTCCTGCTTGATGAGTGAAATGGAGAAGATCGTGATCGAGACGATGAGCGCGACGCCCGACGCAAGCCCGTCGAGGCCGTCGATCAGGTTGAAGGCGTTGGTGATCCCCACGATCCAGAGGATGGTGACGGGGTATGCGAACAGCCCCAGATCGAGAAGGTTTGGACTGAACGGATGCGTGATCGTCGTGATGCGGAAGCCGGCAATATAGACGATGGAGGCGGCGATCACCTGGGCGATGAATTTTTTCCCCGGTGAGAGCGGTTTCAGATCGTCCCAGATCCCCAGGAACAGGACCAGCGTCAGGGACGCTACGAGCATCACTCCGTTGCGCGGACTCATCCCGGCGAGCGTGTTGATCTGCGGATCGAGGTACATCGCGATCACCAGGGAGAGAAAGAAACTGATGTAGATCGCAACGCCGCCAAGACGGGGGATCGGCTGTTTGTGGACCTTCCGTTCGTTCGGCTGGTCGATGGCGCCGATTCGCTTCGCGTACGAGATCACCAGCGGAGTGAAAAACAGTGAGAGCGCCAGCGGTATGAAAAATATGAAGTAGTGGTAATCCATCGTCTTGTTTATGTCACTTTCCCCCTGAGGGAGGCAAATACGGGATATCCTGCGTCACCGATGGACGGTCAATCGGTGTGTAGAACCTCGTAAAATTGAGAAATTATAATGAAATATTCAAGTACGCTGTCACGTATGACGGGGGGTATGTCATACTACAAATTTGTGGACACGGCTTTTCCGTGGTGCATCCCTATCAACCCATTCTCGTGCCGGATATATTCCGGCAGGTGATCCAGCTCAAGGGCAGGCCCCTTGCAGCGCAGGGCCGAATGCCTGATAACATTCCTCAATTCGTAGATATTGCCGGGCCAGCCGTAATATCGGCATACTTCGAGGGCTTCCGATGTGATCCCGCTAACATATTTCTTCATTTCTTCTGAATATTCCGCTAAAAACAGGTAAATCAGGGGCTTGATGTCTTCTCTTCGCTCGCGGAGGGGGGGGATATTGATGCATACGGGGCTGATCCGCATCGACATCTCAGTTTCAGTGTCGTTTTCCGCTCCCGCGGGGCCCGGACTCTTCGTGATGCCGTTGATGATCCGGACGTTCAGTCGAACGTCCTTCGTGCCGCCGATTCGCCTGAAGTGCTTCATATCCAAAGCCTTGAAGAGGAGGTCCCGGATGGAGCCGGGGAGGAGCGGGTACGCGTCGAGATAGATGGTCCCACCGTCCGTCGTTTCCAGGAGACCCGGTTCGGTTTCATGCCCATCCCGCCCTGAGTGTTCAGCGCCGAGAAGCGCCTTTTCAGGGTGGCGATGCATCAGCTCCGCGCAATCGATATGGACGAAGGAAAAGCTCCCTCTCGAGCTGGCCTGGTGGATCAGACGGGCCAGGGGGAGTTTCCCGGACCCCTTCTCACCGACGATCCTCACTCCAAGGTCGCTGAGCGCGAAGTGTCCGGCCGTCCGGAGCATGTTCCGGACGATGACACTCCCCTGCGCCCGCCAGAACGCATCCAGATTCAGGTCGGTGCGCTTCGAGATCTCAGTGGGTCTGATCATTCAACCGTCTTCAGTAGATTGTGTCGAGCTGGTTCCAGATCGGGGTTGTCAGAGTCACCTGGAATAGTTCGCGGGAGACCTTGCCGGGGGTCATCCCGAAATCGAGTTTCCAGCTTCCAAAGGCCACGCCCATGCCGTAGGACGCGTATTCAAGGACATTCTCCGCGCGGAAATACCCGACGCGGAAGGAGATAAACCTGACCGGGAGGATTTCCAATCCCCCGAAATACCGGATCTCCGGCCGGTCGAACATTTTCTCCGCCGCGAGGCTGATATTGAACATGCGGGTCTTGGCGGCCTTCGTCGGGAAACGCATCACGGCGCCCACCAGGATGCTCCTCGATATATTCCCGGAGTTCAACAGGGTCCGCTCACCGTCGAAGATATACTTGATCCCCGAACCGACACCGGTCAGCGCCGCGCCGTAGCTCACTTCCGGCGTCGGGAAATAGAACAGGCCGAACGAGGAGGAGAGGCCCCATAATTTCGAGTCGGAAGATCGCGCATACCGGACGTTCAGCGTCCCGCCGAGGCTGAGGGTCGGGATGATGCGGCGGCTGTACGACACGTCGTATCCGTATTGCATCACCTTGAAGTCGTTTTTCGGCGTCCGGCTCAGGTAACCGACGTGACCCACCGAGGCGGCGATCCCGACGACCTCCCCCCTCCTGAGGAACAGCGGCGCCGCGACGTTTTCGTCCATGACGTTCGAGGACCTCTCGTACGTGTGGGTGATGAGAATGGAGGAATTGTCGAGGAACGCGAGCGCGGCGGGGTTGCCGTACATGACGGAGACGTCCGGCGCATCGCCCGTGATCGCGCCGGCGAACCCGATCGACCTCGCGCCCGCCTGGAACGGCTTCGACAGGTAGACGGTCGACTCCTGACCGCGGGCCCCGGTCCAGAGCGACGCCAGGAAAAACGCCGCGATGGCTGCCGAAATCTGGAATTTTCTCATACGACGCTCATCTGCCGAAGATTCCGAAAAATCCGAAAACGAAGAATGCGTCCCGCAGGAACACCGACAATTCCCTGATGACGTTTTCGTTCCGCGGCACATAAATGGTATCGCCGGGACGGACGATCGGGATCGATTCGATGTTTCCGCGCTCGACGTAATACGTGAGGTCCACTTCGATCGGCTGGCTGTTCAGGCCGCCGCGGAGTATTTTCACCGACCTCAGATCGCTGTCGACCGTGACCCCGCCGGCCATGGAGAGAGCTTCGAGGAGGGTCACCTCGCTGGAGAGGGGATAGTTTTCCTGCCGGGTGACCTCCCCCAGGATCGTGATTTTCTGGGGCACGGCGCTGATCACGGCAAGGGAAATCTTGACCTCCCCCTGGATGTACTCAGCGAGTTTCGTGACGAGCTGCTGGCGGAACTGGTCCTTGGTGAGGCCGGCGGCGGTCACCTCGCCGACCCCGGGGATCGCCACGGTCCCCAGTTCCTTCACGATCGTCTCCGTGTTGAATTCGGGATACCCCCACACTTCCATCTTAATCTGGTCGCCCTGACGGATGACGTAATCGTCCGATTTCGCCTCCGCCTGGATGGGCCTGCTCCCGGACCGGATGATCTGGGTAATGCTGTCTTTGGACAGATTGCTCGGTCCGCATCCGGCGAGGGCGAGGATCGTCAGGAGAAAGACAAACGCAGAGAATATCGTTTTCGGCATAGAGATAAAGGATGTCATCTTGGTCGGGATTGATGTCCGGCCCGTGAGTGGGCGGAACTACAATTAAACCGGCAAATAATGTGCCAGCCTCAATGCGTATTCAATAAAAGGTTAATTCGACCCCTGAGAGGACCCGGCGCAACCGGAATTCCAGTCTCATGCACCACTTTTTTCATTGAAATACACCCAATTTCGCATTTTTTCTGATTTTTCCTCCAGGAGTTATCCAGATCACAGAAAGTTATCCGGGATGCATGTACCTTATGAAGCGTTCCCGCACATGTCGTATAAGATTTACACACCATTCAATTCGCCCGGGGAAAATGGCTGGTAATTTTTATACAGACTGTGATGCCGGTTCCCAGGGACGCACGGCGAATAGCAACCAGGCAGCGAAAACGGGCCATCCTCTATACTGCCGAAAGCCTTTTTTAAACGATTTCTGGCACATCTATTGCAGTTATGTTTCCAGGGAAGTTTCTTCACCACATCGTAAAGGAAAGAACTCTTGAAACCAGATCAGATAACCATTCGGGATCTTCTGTCGATTTACAGGAGACGGAAGAAGTACCTCTTCATCCCGGCGGTGATCGTTACCGCTCTCTCGGTTGTGGGATCGATGGTCATGTCGAACAAGTACGAATCCTCAACCACGATCCTGGTCCAGAGGGACGAGATCCTGAATCCCCTGATCAGCTATCAGATGGCCGTGGCCATGGCTTCCGAGGACAGGCTCCGGACCTTCAACGAAATCCTCTACAGCCACACGATGATGCAGAAGCTGAGAGACAGCCTGTACCGGTCCGACGAGGAATCCGCCGACACCGACGAGCAGTCGGTGCTCGAGGTGCTGCGCAAAAGGATCACCACCGAACGCCGCGGCTCCGATTCATTCCGGATTATTTTCGCGAGTTCCGACGCGTCGAAGGCCCAGGCCGCCGTCGCCCTCCTGGCGGACCAGTTCATCCAGACCATCCTGACGGTGGAAGGTCAGAGGAATGAATCCACCGTGAAGTTTTTCCAGGACAAGCTGGACGAGCTCAGGGCCAAATTTGAAGCCAGCCAGCAGAGGGTCGTATCCGCCGTCCAGTCGCGGATCAACATCCTGCCGCAGGACAGTCGCGAGCTCTATACGCAGCTCGAAACCGTCCAGAAGCAGATCGCCGATTTCGACGCGCGGATAAACGTCTACAAGGAGAAACTCGAAGACCTCAAGCTGTTCCCGGCGGCGCTCGGCACCGCGAGCGGGACTCAGACCCTCTATGAACTGCAGCGGAGCAACATCCCCTTCGCAGACGAATTGAAGACCCAGCTTTCCAAGTACGACGACATTTCCAGGAAATACAAGGGGAAATACCCGGAGGTCCTCCGCACCGAGGAACAGCTGGCCGACCTGCTCGAGAGGATCCAGAAGGCGATCGAGACGGAAATCCACAAACAGGAACCGACACGATGGGACCTGGAAAAGAAACGGGCCGACCTCGTGGAGGAGCTGAAACAGACCTCCATCAGCCAGAAGCTCGACCAGGACGTGGAATCGGATTACGGCATCTACAAGAGACTCTACGACGAAATGAAGGTCAAACTGGAACAGGCCATCACCACGCGCGACCTCGGACTGAACGCGAGCAACCAGTTCATCATCATCGATCCACCCCTGGTACCGACCGTCCCGACCCAACCCAACCGCCCGATGCTCATTCTGGGCGGGCTCGCGGTGGGCCTGTTCCTCGGGTTCCTGAGCGTGGTGTTCAAGGAACTTCTCGACACGACGATCCGGACCCCGAAAGACATCGAAAGCTACCAGAAACCGGTGATCGCGTTCATTACGGAATCCAGCGAAGAACGCCTGAATTAACAATCCCGGGATACGAATCGCCACATCGGCAACGCACAACGCTATGGCCAACGAAGAAAACGAAGTCACCGACTCTCAGGACCCCGGGAAAAAAGAGCATCGGCTTGTCCGGCTGATCAAGTCAGTCGTGGAAAACCCGGTGAAGGGGAACCGGATTGACGAGAGCGTCGTCAAGTTCCGGTATTTCAATTCCTTCAACTACACCGCTCTCGCGGGATCGGGGCAGGACGTCAACCTGACCCTTGGGATCACCAGCGCCAACCGCGGCGAGGGGAAAACCCTCGTGGCCTGCAACCTGGCCGTCTCTCTCGCGATGGGATTCCAGAAAAAAACAATCCTGGTGGATCTGAACTTCGCGAAACCCCGCGTCCACGACATATTCGGACTGGCCAACGGGCCCGGGCTCGCCGAGGCATTCACCAACGGGGCCATCCATGTCTCGCGCACCTCGGTGGAACATCTCTACGTTCTGAATTCCGGGGTGGTCCCGCTCTTCCACGACACCGGCAGCCCGACCGCCCAGGCCTCCCCGGCGCCCCGCGGGCGCGGGAGGCTCAAACCCCTCCTCGGGCTGGATCAGCTCACGGCGTTCAGGGACGTCATCTACTCGCTCGAGCAGGAATTCGATTTCGTCATCGTCGACATGCCGTCGGCGGTGTCCGACGAGATCCCGGTCCTCTTCATCGGCCAGCTCAACGGGCTCCTGGTCGTCGTGGACAGCGGAAAAACCAGGAAAGAGGATCTTGACAACATGTTTCAGAAAATCAACCCGCACCAGGTCCTCGGTTTTGTCTTCAACCGCCTGGACGAAAAGGGATAGGGGATCCGAAGACCATGATCGCTTTCATCAGCACGGTGGGAATGTTGTTTTTCGTCCTCCTCCTCGGAAAGAGTCGGAAAAAATTTACGGCCTCGACGTACGTGCTCGCCGCCCTGGCCGCGGCGGTTGAGACCGGGCTTGTGCTCCTCTATCTGTACAACATGTCCATACCCACCCCCTGACCCCCTGGACGGCGTAAAACCCAATGATCTCCATATTATATGAACGCGCGATCACCGGCGCTCAGGGCGTCAGGTCCCGCACCGGCCGGTACGATATCGCCGCACTGACGGCGGGATCGGTGATCATCGCGATGATCTACGTGGTTTCCGGCGGTTCCGTCTTTACTGCCGTGTCGCTCCTTGGGGCTGTCGCAGTCGTCGTGCTGACGCTCTACCGCGTCGACTGGGGATTCATGTTCTTCGTGGGATGCGTTCTTCTCTTCGACCAGTTCCCTCCCGGGGGGTACGAACGTTCGATCATCGGGATCGAGTACTTCCAGAACCTGAAATCGCTCAAAGTCCTGCAAAACGTGGGACCGGCCGTTGCCAACCCGCTGGAACTGCATCTCTTTTTCGTCATCCTCGCGTGGGTGCTGCTCATCATTACGGGGAAAAAAGTCGTCCTGAGCAGGGTGCCCGGCTGGGCGCCGGCGACCCTGTTCTTCTCGTGGCTCGCCGCGGGTGCGGTGCTGGGCATCGGCCGCGGCGGCGATTTCCTGCCGGCGCTGTGGGAGATCCGCGCGCTCTTCTACCTTGGCATCATGTTCTTTTTCGTCCCGCAGATCATCCAGACGAAAGACCAGGTGAGGCAGCTCTTCTGGGTGATCATCGCGGCCCTCTCGTTCAAGACGATCCAGGGCGTCGTGCGGGTGGTCAACCTCGGGTTCAGTTTCGGGAGACGCGACGAGCTGACGAGCCACGAAGATCCCCTCTTTTTCGTGACCCTCGTGGTGCTCCTGGCGGGGCTCTACCTGTACAGGGCCCGCAACTCCCAGCGGCTGTTCCTGACATGGCTCTTCCCCCCGATGATCGCGGTGTTTTTCCTCGCGCAGCGTCGCGCGACATGGGCCGCCCTCGGCGCATCGGTCGCCGCCTTCCTGGCGCTGATCGAGAGCAGACCCCGCCGCAATTTTCTGAAGATGCTCGTCCCGGTCCTGCTTGTGGCGGCGGTCTACCTCGGAATCTTCTGGGACAGCCCCTCGGGCGGTATCGGACACGGGGCGTTCCTGGTGCGGTCCTCGCTCGGCACCACCCGCGAAGAGGCGGGTGAACGGTATTATTCGAACCTGTACCGCGATTTCGAAAATTACAACCTCGCCCAGACGGTGAAATCCTCGCCGACGGCCGGGATCGGATTCGGCAACAAGTACCTTCAGCCGATCAAGCTCCCGAAAATCCCCTTCACGCTCGCCGAGTACATCCCGCACAACGAGATCTTCTGGATGATGGTCAAGGTCGGAGTGATCGGGTTCTTTCTCCTCTGGTTATTCTTTTATTCACACGTGATGAGGGCGTCCTCGCTCTTTGCGCGGTTGAAGGATCCGTACCTCAAGGCGGTCTGCGCGGTCACCGTCATCGCCGTCCTCGGGCAGGTGGTCGTCTCGTTTTACGACCTCCAGCTCACGTTCTACAGGAACATGGTCTACCTGGGCGCGCTGATGGGTCTCTCCCCCGCCCTCGAGCGACTGCAGCGCCAGGAAGACGCGGAAGCCGTTGCAAGCAACTGATACGCGGTCCGGGAGTGTGCGGGTCTCTGCACGGGACGGCCAGACGAGCATGGAGATCCCCTTCAACTATTTTTTTCTCCCGGCCGCGCAGGCCGCGGAACCCGATATTCATTAACATGTGGTCACATTCCCGATGCGAGAACTCTCGACGGACAACGAAATACCCGTCCAGGGACCGGCACTCCAGGCGGAGATCGGCGGCCGGGTGAATTCCGCCCCGGCTCCGGCGCGCAGGTCGGCGAAAATACTCGGCGTCAGGGTCGACGATGTGACAAACCGGGAGACCCTCGACCTCCTCGAATCGTTCATCCGATCCGGCGATAAACACCAGGTCGCGACCGTCAACCCGGAGTTCATCATGGAAGCGCAAAGGAACCCCGTGTTCCTGCGGACCCTCAACAAGACCTCGCTCTCGTTCCCCGACGGGATCGGGGTCGTGTACGCTTCGAAGATCTACGGCGTCCCGTTCCGCGAACGGGTCGCGGGGGTCGACGTCGTGGAACGGCTCGCCGGCATCGCGGCGCGCAAGGGATACACCTTCTTCTTCCTGGGGGCGGCCCCCGGCGTGGCGGACCGGGCCGCGGATATCCTCAGGGGGAAAAACCCCGGACTCGCGATCGTGGGAACGTACGGCGGCTCGCCATCCCCGGACGAGGAAGAGGAGATATGCGCCCGGATCAACGCTGTCCGGCCCGACATCCTCCTGGTGGCCTACGGGGCACCCCGCCAGGACCTCTGGATATCGGGGAATCTCCACCGGCTCGACGTGTCGGTCGCGATCGGCGTTGGCGGAACGTTCGATTTCATCACCGGGAAATCCGTCCGGGCCCCGGAATGGATCAGGAAGATCGGGCTGGAATGGCTGCACCGGCTCTACTGCGAACCCCGTCGGTGGCGGAGGATGCTGGCGCTGCCGAGCTTTGCCGTGAGGTGCGCGATTGACCGGATTCGAGAGCACCCGAAGGGCCGGTGACCACCCCATGAACAGGGACTTCACACAGCCCGGGGGCGTCACACAGTCCAGGGACATCGCACAGTCGGTCGCCAGGAACACCGCGGTGCAGTTCGGGCAACAGCTCGTCACCTGGGCCTCGAGCTTTGTCCTGATGCTCTTCCTGCCGCGCATCCTGGGCCCGGAGAGATACGGCCGGATTTACCTCGCCGAGATGGTCGCGGCGATGTTCGTCGTCCTGGTGACCTACGACGGCAGGTTCAGCATCGCTCGACGGGTCTCCAGGAACCGCGCAGCGGCCGGCGAGATCCTCGTCAATTCGATCGGCTTCAGGCTCGGCCTGTGGGTGTTCTCCCTCGTCGGGATGCTGATGTTCGCACTCGCGGCAGGGTACTCCACACCCGTCGTCATCATCCTCGCGATCTTCGGCGTGGAGATGGTCTGGAACGCCTCGAGGACGGTTCTTTCCGGGTC
The DNA here is from genome assembly GCA_035292425.1 of Bacteroidota bacterium. GTDB lineage: Bacteria > Bacteroidota > Ignavibacteria > UBA10030 > SZUA-254 > SZUA-254. The sequence continues at coordinate 4,155 of DATDQD010000224.1, read as the reverse complement.
GTTCCTCGGTTTCGAGGTCACAACGTACACGGCCATCGGAGCGATCGTCGAGAAGATGTTCGTCTCCGCGGTAGGGATCACGGCGCTCTTCCTCGGGGGCAACGAAATCGTCATCGCCGCGGTCATGACCGCCGGATCGCTCATCAATTTCATCATCACCGCGGGGTATTTCAGGCGGTATGTCCCCCGCCTCCCGCGGTTCGACCGGGCCAAGGCATGGATACTGATGAAGGAGGGCTTCCCCTTCCTGCTCTGGACGATTTTCGGGGTCGTCTATTACCGGATCGATACGGTCATGCTTTCGCTCATGACGCCGGAAAAGGTCGTGGGATGGTACGGGGTAGCCTATAAATTTTATGACGTCCTGGTGTTCCTCCCGAGCATTTTTACGATCGCCATTCTGCCCGTGTTGTCGAAACTGTACGGCAAGGAGAACATGCTTCTGGCCCGCACGACGCAGAAAGGACTGGATTTTATTCTTCTCACGGGAATCCCGATCAGTATCCTGTGTTTCTATTTTTCGCCCGACATCATCGGCTTCCTCTTCGGAATCGAAAACTATGCCCCGGCGGTGCTCAACCTCCGGATTTTCGCCGCGGGGCTGCTGCTGCTCTACCTGGACATGGTCCTCGCCACGGCGATCATCGCCTGCGACAAGCAGAAACAGCTGGCGATCATATCGTTCGTCGCGGTCCTGCTCAACGTGGGGATGAACTACCTGATGATACCCTATACGCAGGCGCGGATGGACAACGGCGGGGTCGGCGCCGCCATCGCCACCACGATCACGGAATTATTCGTCCTGGTGTGCAACCTGCTGATCCTGCCGAAATCGATATTCGAAGGTTCGAGCCTCAAGGTCCTGTGGAAATCGACCGCCGGCGGGATCGCGACGATCCTCCTGCTCGGGGCGATCGGCCGGATCATACCGGGCATCCCGTGGATGGTCCACGCCGCGGCGGGCGGGATTTTCTATGCGGGAACGCTCCTGCTGATGAAAACATTCAGGCCGGAGGAAATAAGGTTTTTCCGGGAATTCGTCAACCTCCGGGGCCTGATCAGGCGGATCGTGCCGGAGAGGAGCGGCGGTCAGTGAAAATCCTCCACATCATGCCGTACTGTCCGTACCCGCCGCAGTTCGGCGGCGCACTGAGAGTGTTCAACCTCCTGAAACAGATGGCGGCCAGGCACGAAGTTACGGTCATCTACCCCGGCTACCCGGGGAGCGACGATGACCTGCGCGGGGCGTTCGGCGGCCGGCTCGCGAAGGTCATTCTTGCCGCCAGGCGATGGACGCGGGTCTACCGGCGCCTCGGCCAGGCGTATTCCACCCTGACCCCCAACAGTTTCTTCTATCATATGGGCTGGGACCGGGGGACCGAAACTATCCTGCTGAACGAACTGGAGAACGGCCGGTACGACCTGGTCCAGACGGAATTTCCGCACATGGCCGCGTACGATCTTCCCACCGACGCGGTAAAAATCCTCGACGAACACAACATCGAGTACGACCTCATCCGGCGGCAGTGGCAGATGGCCTCCAACCCGTTCAGGAAATTTCATTACTACGAGGAATACCGGAAGGTGTACCGCGAGGAGATGGCGGCCTGCAGGAAACAGGACCTGGTGCTGGTCACCTCGGAGCGGGACAGGGCGCTCCTGGACGCGGACCTGCCGGCGGTGAAAAAATTCATCCTGCCGAACGGCGTGGACTCGTCCTACTTCAGGCCGTCGCCGGCCGAACCTGAGGACGGGACGATCGTCTTCACCGGGATGATGAAATATGTCCCGAACTACGACGGGATGTATTACTTCCTGGAAAACATTTTTCCGCTCATTCTCGACAAGGTCCCCGGGGCCAGGATTCTCGTCGTCGGGGCGGATCCTCCTCCGCGCCTCCTGGCGATGCGGTCCGAACGGGTTGTCGTCACCGGAAGGGTAGAGGATGTCAGGCCCTACGTCGACAGGGCGGCCGTGAGCATCGTGCCGCTCCGAATGGGCGGCGGAACGCGTTTGAAAATCGTGGAGTCCTTCGCAATGAAAAAACCGGTGGTATCGACAGCCATCGGCGCCGAGGGAATCGATGCGGTGCACGGCGAATCGATCATGATCGCCGACGATCCCGGGGCGTTCGCCGAATCGGTCGTGACGCTCCTGAAAGACCGTGCGCTGCGGCAGAAACTGGCCTCCAACGGCTACGAACTGATGCGCCGGAGATACGAGTGGTCCGTCATCGGCCATGAACTCGAACGGGCCTATGAGGATGCCTTCAGGAACCGGAAGAATACCGGCCGTGAGGGCCGGGCCCCCGGGCAACGCATCACGGCGGAGACCGCCCGGTGACGTCGGGATCCGACATCCAGGCCCCCGTCGAGGGGATTTCCGCGGGAAACCCGGAGAGGATCAAGGTCCTGATGTACCACCGGATCGTCGATGACGAAGAGGTGAGCCCCGGCGAACGCGAATTCTGCATCGATGCAAAGGTCTTCCGCAGTCATCTCCGGATCCTCGAGCGGATGGGTTTCACAGCGATTACATTCAACGATTTCGATCTCTTCAAGCGCGGGGAACTGAACCTCCCCCGCAAGCCGATCATCCTGACATTCGACGACGGCTACGGCGACACGCACGAGCTCGCCCTCCCGATACTCCTGGAGTACGGCATGAAAGCCGTGGTTTTCGTCATCGCGGACCCGAAGATCAGGATGAACGACTGGGATTCGGGCTACGGCATCACCCCGGTGCCGCTGATGACTCCGGAACAGATCGTGGAACTCCACTCCGCCGGCTTCGAGATCGGGTCGCACTCGCTGACCCACCCCAGGCTGACCCAGATTTCTAGGGGCCAGGCGTGGGAGGAGATCACGCGGTCCAGGATGCTGCTGGAAATACTGATCAACGCGCCGGTCCGGACGTTTTCGTACCCGTACGGTCTGAACAACGCCGATGTCCGCCGGCTCGTGAGGGATGCGGGATATACGTATGGATGCGGAGTGTATTCCGGTCCGGCGGCCTTCGGAACCGATCCCTTTGACATCAGGAGGATCGCCCCGTCGGTCGACATCCTCCCGCTCGGATTCTGGCTCCAGGTCGTCACCCCCTACGAACGGTTTGAATGGATGAGATGGAAAATGAAACAATTCGTCACGCGTCTCGACGGCACGTCGGGAATCGTCGCGACCGGAGCGAAGCCGCGATGAACTCCCGCATGACCATGCCCGAAGCCCCCGCCGGCGAGATCGACGACGGCGCGGAAATCGCGGGGAACGTCTCCGTCCGGGTGGTGTCCGATTTCACCCCGCCGGCCGTCACGCCTCAGGCGTGGAACGCGCTGGTCGCCGCATCCGACGCCCCGGTGTACCTGACGTTCGAATGGCAGTCCCTCTGGTGGAGGCATTTCGGCGGCGGACGACGGTTGAACATTGTAATGTTCACGTCGGGCGGGAAGCTTGTCGGCGCCGCGCCGTTGTTCTCCGGGCGCGGGATCATGCAGGAGCCGGGGGTTCTCCGGTTGATCGGATCGGGCGATGCGTACACGCGGTCCGGGGGCCTTTTCCTGGACGACGGCCCCAGCGATTATCTCGACATCCTCATCGATCCGGAATTCGGGCAGGCGGTCGGGCGGGCGTTCGCCGACTACCTCCACCGGAACCGCGGTTCAATTGCCAGGGTCGACCTCGTGAATTTGCGCCCCGGCGGCCCGGCGGCGACCTTTGTCGTCCCCGCGCTCAGGTCGCGGGGGTTCGCCGTGAAGGAATCACCCGGCGACCTCTGCCCCTCCATCGAGGTACGGGCGCGAACCGAAGAATTCGTCAGGGGGCTCGCCCCGGGCGTGCGCAGGCGCATGAACCAGGCGCTGAAGCTTGCGGACGGGCCGGGCAGTCCGGTCGTCCTCAGCGAGAACGATCCCGGGGGATGGGAGCGGTTTTACGAAGATCTTGTGACGCTCCACCAGCGCAGATGGAACGCCGCGGGTTTCCCGGGCCTCTTCCATGACTCCAGGAGCGCCGCGTTTCAGAGGTCGGTCGCCGGAGAGTTTCGGCGCAACGGCTGGCTCTGGTACGCGTCGCTGAGCGAGGCGGGCAGATGTGTCGCCGCGAGGCTGGCGTTCAGCTTTCGCGGACGGATGTACGACTACCTCTCCGGATTCGACGA
>DATDQD010000223.1:0-6852 GCA_035292425.1 Bacteroidota bacterium | reverse complement strand
GGGCGCATTACTTCTATCTCGTCCAGCATTTTTTCGGGCTCCCGCGATCGGTGCAGGCCACGCTCCGGACGCTCCGGCACGGCGGGTACGGCGTCGAGGACACCGCCCTCGTCACCCTCGACTACGAGGGCGCCGCCGTCCAGATTTCGCTCACGTGGGCGGCCGACGCGAGGGCGAACGGCATGGTGATCACCGGGTCGGAGGGAAACCTCCGCTACGATGGAACGCAGCTCCTCCTCACCGGGAGCTCCGGCACCGAGAGCCTGCCGATGCCCGACGTCTCGGACAAGAACCAGTACATCGGGTGGTACGCTTCGCTCCTGGGGGAATTCTCCGCGCGGATACGCACAAAAAACTACGGCGACGATCTCCTGCGGGAATCGGTGAACGTGATGAAGCTCCTCGACCTCAGCTACCGGTCCGGGGCGGAACGCCGGGCACTGGAGTTCCGATGAAGGCCATCCTCTTCGATTTCGGCGGGACGATCGACACGAACGGCGTCCACTGGAGCGAGAAGTTCTGGAGCCATTACCAGCGGCGCCACCTCCGGGTCGCGAAGCCGGACTTCGAGAAGGCGTTCCTGAAATCAGAGGAGATGCTTCTCCGGCAGGACGACATCGCGACCCTCGATTTCCGGACCCTCCTCGGGAGGCAGTTCCGCCAGCAGTTCGACATCCTCGGCATGCCCGGCGCCGAAGCGCTCGCGGGTTCGATCGGCGAAGAGTGTTACGCCGAGGTCGCGGAGACCGTGGCGCGCACGAGGACCCTCCTGCAGGCGTTCCGGGGGACGTACCTGCTCGCCGTCGTCTCGAATTTTTACGGGAACCTGGGGGTCGTGTGCAGGGAATTCTCCCTCGCGGACCTCTTCGGCGTCATGGTGGATTCCGCGGTCGAAGGCGTGAGGAAACCAGATCCCGCGATTTTCTCGCTCGCCCTCGGGCGCCTCGGCGTCGCGGGCCCGGAGGCGTACGTCGTGGGCGATTCGTACGAGCGGGACATCGTTCCGGCGAAAGTGCTCGGCTGCTCCACCATCTGGCTGAAGGGGAAAAGCTGGACGACGCCGAAATCGACCGGGGCGGCCGACTACACCATCACGACGCTCGAAACCATGAAAGCCATCGTGCTCCCGTAGGGGAGCGAACGGGCGCCGTTTTCCATCGAAAGGGATCTCCATGAAAAAACGACAGGACATCAAAAAGCCGGCGGGGAAACTCGGCGTCCTCATCCCCGGGCTGAACGGCGCGGTCTCCACGACGTTGCTTACCGGGGTCTTCGCGGCCCGCAGGGGGCTCGGCGAACCGTTCGGTTCGCTCACCCAGATGGGGACGATCAGGCTGGGCAAGAGGACCGAGCGCCGGTCGCCGCTCATCAGGGACTTCGTGCCGCTGGCGCCCCTCGGGGACCTCGTGTTCGGCGGGTGGGACATCAGGGACGAACACTGCTACGATTCCGCCCTCACCGCCGGCGTGCTCCACGCCGATCACCTGGCGCCCCTGAAAAAAGACCTCGCGGCGCTCCGCCCGATGAAGGCCGTGTTCGACCAGTACTACGTCAAACGGCTGGACGGGAAACACGTCAAGAAAGCGAAGACCAAGTACGAGCTCATGAATATGCTCCGAAAGGACATCAGGGATTTCAAAACGAAGAACAAAGTGAGCCGGTGCGTGACGATCTGGTGCGGAAGCACGGAGATTTTTATCCCGATCGGGGATGTCCATTCGACCGGGAAGAAGTTCCTCGAGGGGATGAAGAAGAACCACAAGGACATCTCCCCGAGCATGCTCTACGCGTACGCCTCGGTGATGGAGGGCGTCCCCTTCGCCAACGGCGCCCCGAACCTGTCGGTTGACGTCCCGGCAATCATCGAACTCGCGAAGAAAATGGGTGTCCCGGTCTCGGGGAAGGATTTCAAGACCGGCCAGACGCTGGTGAAGACCGTGGTGGCGCCGATGCTCAAGGCGCGGCTGCTGGGGCTCCACGGGTGGTTTTCGACGAACATCCTCGGGAACCGCGACGGGGAGGTGCTCGACGACCCGGAATCGTTCAAGACGAAAGAGGAGAGCAAGCTGTCGGTGCTGCACGGCATCCTGCAGCCCGAGATCCACCCCGGGCTCTACAAGGATTTCTACCACAAGGTCCGCATTAATTACTATCCGCCGAGGGGAGACAACAAGGAGAGCTGGGACAACATCGACATCTTCGGATGGCTCGGCTACCCGATGCAGATGAAGATCAATTTCCTCTGCCGCGATTCGATCCTCGCGGCGCCGATCGCGCTCGACCTGGTGCTCTTCATGGACCTCGCGCAGAGGGCCGGGATGAAGGGCATCCAGGAATGGCTCTCATTCTACTACAAGAGCCCGATGCATGCGGAAGGCCTCTACCCCGAGCACGACCTCTTCATCCAGTTGATCAAGCTGAAAAACACGTTGCGGCACCTCAGGGGAGAGGAACTGATCACCCACCTCGGTCTCGAATACTACGACTGACCGACCGGCGGATACTGGCCCCCGCCCCCGGAATCCGCGCTCTCCCCGCCGTCCCGTTTCCTCCAGTTCTCCAGCAGCGGCCCGTCCACCGGCTCCCAGAGCTCAATCTTGTTCCCCTCGGGATCCATGATCCACCCGAACCTGCCGTACTCGTATTCTTCCACCTCCCCGACCACGGTGACGCCTTCCTGCTTCAACAGTTCAAGAAGCCCTTTCAGGTCTTCCACCCTGTAGTTGAACATGAAGTCCTTCGCGCTCGGCCCGAAATAGGTCGTATCGTCCCTGAAGGGCGACCACACCGTGAGCCGTTCCTCGTGCGGCTCGAGGGCGTCCCTCCAGGTGAACACGCTGCCGTACTTGTCGTGCCCGATGCCGAGATGCTCGGTGTACCAGCGCTTGAGCGCCGCGGGGTCCTTCGATTTGAAAAAAAGTCCCCCGATGCCCGTGACACGTTTCATATGGCCTTCAGAATCCGTACGCGAATGAGACCCAGGGAATGAAGTTGCCGGCGTCGCCGCCGTCCCATCCCGACGGGAACCAGACGGCAAAATCCGCGGAAACGGATCCGGAAGAAAAGCGCATCCCCAGGGATAGGATCGCAGGGTCGAGATTCGGGGGGAACCAGTTTTCGCTCACCAGCTCCGTTCCCCCTCCGAGGGGCCACTGGAACCCCGCGAGCACAACCGGACGATCGGAGGTTTCACTGCCCGAAAATCCCCAGCCGAGGCCGATGGTCAGGGAGCGGTCGATCCGCCCGACCGTCATGTCCGTGTACAGGATACCGACGCCGTCGCCGTCCGTCTCGCCGATGTAGAGGAGCCCCGCGGCCGCGGCAACGTTGTCAGTGGCAATGGGGGAAATCTTCGGCGCGAACATCACGAACTGGTGGTCCGCCCCGGGGATGATGGAAATTCCTCCGGCGAGCGAAAGAAAGTCCGTGACGCCCACTCCAACGAAGGGGAAGAATAATTCATAGACGGCCAGGTAGCCCTGACCCGCATCGATCGGCCTGGCGGTGGGCGTGAAGAACAGCCGCGTCCGCGCCGGATGTGTCCCGGCGTCCGGGCCGTCGAGGGGGCCGATCGACGCTATCCCGGAGCGGGGAATCGACGCGGATACGCCGTTGTCCGATGTGACCACCAGGGTCGTCGAATCGCCGGTCCCGATTCTCCCGAGATAGACGGTCCCGTCGGTGAGGACGATCCTGACGGCGGTCGATTCCGGGTAACTCTCCTGCCCCCGCGCCTGAGGTCCGGACACGGAAAAGAAGAGCGGGAGAAGGATAACGAGGAAAAATCGCTGTGCCGTAGGGTGCATCCCGGTTCTGCGTGATGTCAGGCCCGTGCTCGGGAGGTCGGACGGGAATCGATTCATTGTAAAAAATATCCGGCCGTTTGTCAAGGCGGGGAATACCCCCATCAGCGCCGGATGCGCCCGCGCCTGCCACGGGCATCCCGTTGAAAAGACGGGCCGAATCCGCTATATTGACGCATGCCCGACTTCATACCATACAACTCCCTCCGGTTCCCGGAGGAGGAACAACTCACCAGGGCCATGGACTTCTACGAACTCTGCAACCGCAGGCGGACGGTGAGGGAGTTTTCGCCGAGGCCCGTGTCGCGCGAACTCCTGGAATCGCTCCTCCGCACCGCGGGGACGGCCCCTTCCGGCGCGAACAAGCAGCCGTGGCGCTTCGTCGTCGTCACCGATCCCTCCCTGAAAAAGGAAATCAGGGCCGCCGCGGAGAAAGAGGAGCGGGAAAACTATGATCACCGTATGCCGAAGGAGTGGCTCGAGGACCTCGCCGTCCTCGGCACGGACTGGCACAAGGAATTCCTCGAGATCGCTCCCGCGCTGATCGTCATCTTCTCCGTCGAATACGAGAAAGAAGAGGACAACATCCGGAAGCATTACTACGTGAAGGAGTCCGTCGGCCTCTCCGCGGGCTTTCTCCTGGCCGCCATCCACAACGCCGGGCTCGTATCGCTGACCCACACCCCCAGCCCCATGGACTTCCTGCGGAAAATCCTCGGGCGCCCCCCGAACGAACGCCCGTTCCTCCTGGTCCCGGTCGGTTACCCGGCGGAGGGGGTCACGGTCCCCGACATCGGGCGCAAGAGCCCCGACCAGTTCATCGTCTGGCGGTGAGGAGGAGGCCGAGATGACCCTGCCGCGCTGGAAAAAACTTCGACGCATCTTCGAAATACGAAATCCGTGGTGGAGCTACCGGAAGGATGAATTCATCATGGAAACGGGGGGGACGGGAGAGTACCACGGAGTCCATTCGGAGGGGTCGAGCATGATCGTCCCGGTGGACGGGGCCGGGAGGATCCTGATGGTCAACCAGTACCGGTATCTCAACGACAGGGAGAGCATCGAGTTCCCCTGCGGGAGCGTCAGGCCCGGTTCGGATTACGACGCAACCGCCGCGCTGGAACTCGCCGAGGAGACCGGGACGGAAGCCTCGTCGATCTCGGCGGCGGGTGAATTCAACCCCTGCAACGGAGTGACCGACGAAATCTGCCGCGTCTACGTGGCGCGCGGGCTGTCGCCGCGGCGGGCGCAGAAGGATCCCACGGAGGAATTCGAACTGCACGCCGTGACCCCGCAGGAGCTCGAAGAGAGAATCGCCTCGGGCGAAATCTGGGACGGCATGACACTTGCCGCCTGGTCGATCGTGCGGTCGCACGTCCTCCCCCGCCTCGCGGCGGCGCTGCTCTTGATGTCGGTGACGGCGTGCTCACAGAAGGTCAGAACCGGCGCGGAAGTCCTGCTCGAACAACGGCTCGCGCTCCTCTCGGGAAAACGGGTGGGGGTCATCTGCAACCACACCTCCGTCCTGTCCGACGGGACCCACCTCGTCGACGCCCTCCTTAAAAACGACGTGAATGTCACGGCGCTCTTCGGTCCGGAACATGGCATCCGTGGGACCGCGGCCGCCGGAAAGACGATCGGGGACGCCACCGATCCCGCCACGGGTCTGCCGGTCTATTCGCTCTACGGAAAAACCACGAAACCGACTGCCGCCATGCTCTCGGGCGTCGACGTCCTGCTCTTCGACATCCAGGACATCGGCGCCCGTTACTATACATACGCCGGCACCATGGCTTTCGCCATGGAGGCGGCGGCGCAGAACGGGAAATCGTTCGTCGTGCTCGACAGGCCGAACCCGGTCAACGGCGCCCAGGTCGAGGGGCCGGTCCTGGACCTCGGGTTCCGGTCGCTGATCGGGATGTTTCCGGTTCCCACGAGGCACGGGCTGACGGCCGGGGAGCTCGCGAAGATGATCATCGGGGAGGGGTGGATCGACGATACCCGACTCGACCTCGACGTCGTGGAGATGGAGGGATGGAAGCGGTCGATGTGGTATGACCAGACAGGGCTTCGATGGATTCCCCCGTCTCCAAACATGAGGACGCTCGCCGCCGCGACGGTCTATCCCGGCACATGTCTCATCGAAGCGACGAACCTTTCGGAAGGGAGGGGGACGGCGAAGCCTTTCGAATACATCGGCGCCCCGGGGATCGACGGTGCCGCCGCCGCCGAAACGCTCAACGCGCTCGGGCTCCCGGGCGTGAAATTCAGGCCCGTGACATTCACGCCTGCCGCCGGCAGCGACGCCGGACCGAATCCCAAGCATAAGGATAAAAAATGCGGCGGCGTCGCTCTCGAGGTGACCGACAGGTCGACATTCCGTCCGGTCATGACGGGGCTCTCCATCATCGGGGTCTTCAGGAGGCTGGAGCCGCGGAAGTTCGAAGTGCGCGACGGGTTGATGGACCGGCTCCTTGGATCGGATATCGTGAGGACGCGGCTCAACGAGGGTACACCGGCGGGTGAACTCCTCCGCCTGAATGCCGCGGATTTCGACAACTACATGAAGATGAGGAAGACGTACCTGCTTTACCCGGAGTGAGACCGCCGATTTCGTTGACATTCTTTCAATTTTTCTTTATATTTTCGCGTTTCTGACACTCATGGCTCCTGAAAATGTCCGCGAACGGAAGGAAAAACGACATTTTACTGTCGTTCTCATTTCCGGCACCGATTCAAGGCACACGCGCACATTTTCCGCCAGTCTCTGGAAGCTGATCGGGGTCCTTGTTTCCGTGGTTGTCGTTCTGACTGCCCTGATTACGGCGACAATCGTGTATACCCCGATCGGGTCCCGTCTCCCCATCGCCAATCCAAAGCTCGAAACGGAGTACGGACGACAGATTCAGGAGATACGGGAGAGGATGGGCCTGCTCTTCGACCAGCTGAATACGCTGAGAGGGTATAACGTCCGGCTCCGCAAGGCCCTCGGCGAACAAATTTCCGCCGCCGACAGCAGCCTGATCTCCTCCGGAGAGATCGACACGAC
>DATDQD010000222.1:0-2737 GCA_035292425.1 Bacteroidota bacterium | reverse complement strand
CACGGTTCGGAGGGCGGGGAGGGCGAGAGCCTTTCCCGACCCCTATCATACGGCGCGTCATCATCGAGTGAGCCCCCCTCTTACCTCCCCCCGCCAAGGTGGGGCGCGCGGCGGCCTCGTGGATATCCCTCGGTTTCCGGCCTCGGCAGCGGTCGTGGAAATCGCTTGGTTCAACGCGTGAACGGCCTCCCTGGGCTGTCCGATCCTTCGAGATTGCTGCTAGCACTGCTACCGTTGAATGAGGATACGGTCGCAGTCCTCGAAGCGGAGAAGAGGAAGCATCCGCGCGCGTGCTTCACGTACCGCGGCGAGCCGATGTGATGGGGCATCTGCAATACCGGCTGGCTTAAAGCGGTGAGGAAGGCGGGGCTTGCCGATTTCCGCTTCCACGATTTGCGGCATGCCTGGGCCTCCTGGCATCATCAGGCGGGAACAAGCTGTGACGAACTGAAAGACCTGGGCGGCAGATGGTCGACCGCTACGCGAAGTTCGCGACGGAGCATCTGTCCGCCGCGGCTGCGCGCATTGAAGCACGCAGGGCAGGTGACAACGTAGTTTCTTTGCTACGTTTTCGCCACGGTGAGGGCAACAAAAAAGGGCTAGCCACCGGCTAACCCTTATTTTGTTTGGCTCCCCGACCAGGGCTCGAACCTGGGACCTGCGGATTACAACGCTTGCGCGCTGGACTATCTCATCACCCTCGGCATGACCCGGTAGGGTGTCGGGCGCTGATGGGGGCTTATTGCTTGGGCTGCTCACCCCCTAGTCTCTGCACCTTCCCGCCTACTACTTGCCCTTCGGCGGGCTTGGCTCAGGATTCTTCCACGAAGGACATTCCCTGAGTTCACCCGATTTTCATTCACAGGTTTCCCTGTGACGCTGCCATTTGACAGTCCGTCGCTCTACCAACTGAGCTATCGGGGATCAAATTTCATACTCTGCGGCCCATCTCTGCCCTTGACTTGCGAATTCCTGGGCGGCGTAAGCCGCAGCTTCGCTTCCCGCACCAACGGAAGGTCGTCTATCGGAATCATATAGACCTTTTCGTTATCGGGGCAGAACACCCCGAAAGCGTCGACCTGCCCTCGACAGGAGCATCCATTGCGGTATCGGGGAGTCGCCGGCGTGAAACACTGCCCGGTGCTGTCCTGGAAACGGGCATATATTAATTGTACGGGCGTTCAGGGTCAACGCTTTTTGAGAAATTTTCTAGATATATGAAGTGGTTAAAACGCATAGGCATCGTTCTCGGCGTGATCATCCTGATCCTCGCCGTCGTCCCATTCTTCATCTCGCTCGACGATTACATTCCGCAGATCGAGAAAGAGGTAGCGGCCAAGCTCAAGGAGCCGGTCACTATCACGAGCCTGCGCGCGGCGCCGCCGCCGCTGCCATACGTGACAGCGAACGGAATCTCGGTCTGCCAGACCGGGGACGTCCAGGTTGGCGAGATCGTTCTCCCGCCCGATTTGTTCCGCTCAATGTTTCCGGCACGCTCGACTCGCCGCTCCTGTTCCCGACCGGCGGCGTGCGTGTCAATCGCAAAAGGGGCGATTTTCCCTGAGTGCCGAATATCCGGCCGTTGCACCGCTTCGGTCCATAACCACAACCTATTGAGTCGATTGCAAATCCAGCGGAATGGGCAGCATAATGGCACCTGACACGACGACATTTCAGAAACTCGATACTCGTGTCGGCGTTGCAACCCAGACGCGGAGAGCGGAGACAGGCTAACCAGGGAGCGTAATCGATGACAGACGAAAACAAGACGCAGGTAACGATCCTGACCGGGACTTACCGCATCAAGGGCTACATCAGCCTGGTGCCCGGCGCCCGGGTGACGGACTACATGGTCGACGCCAAGGATTTTATCGCGATAACGGACGCGGAGGTCTGGGAACCGGGAGGCCGTCAGGTTCTAACCGCCCCGTTCATCAACGTGAGCCGCGACCACATCCAGATTATCACGCCGGGACAATGATCGTCGTCGACAACAGCTCCGTAGGCTCCCGCTCAACGCGGGCAGAGGCCGAATCGGGAACACCATCTGTTGAATTCCGCCAATGAAATGTCAAGTGACTGACGCCAAACCGACTTTTTGCGTTGGTGCGGCGATCATGCTCTAATTTCCCTGTCCGGCGCGGTGATGCATGTGGCCGTCGATCCAAGGGGAGGGGAAATCATGGAATGGCTGTGGTGGCACTGGGTCGTGCTCGGCATCGTCCTGATGCTGCTCGAACTGGCGGTACCGGCGTTTTTCCTGATGTGGTTCGGGCTCGGGGCGGTCGTCGTCGGGTTGCTCATGCTCGTATTCCCCGACCTGTCGATGGCCTATCAGGTGATCGCCTGGACGGCGAGCTCCATGCTGTTTGTCTGGCTCTGGTTCAAGGTGTTTAAATCCAATATTTTCAAAACCAGGGCCGGGCTGTCGAGAGGCACCTTCATCGGCGAGGTCGGTCTGGTGACCAAGGACATCCGCCCTTACGAAAAGGGACAGATCCGCTTTCAGAAACCTATTCTCGGAAACGAGGTATGGGAGTCGATTGCCGACGAGGAAATCAAGGCGGGAGAACGCGTCAAGGTGCTGGAAGTCGAGGGTAGTGTATTAAGGGTAAGCAGGGCTTGATCGGGAGGACAGAATGGAATTCACAATCGTCGTCATCGCGATACTGGTATTCGCCGCAGTCACGGTTTGGAAAGGCGTCAGGATAGTGCCCCAGGGGGAGGAGTGGATCGT
>DATDQD010000221.1:0-14495 GCA_035292425.1 Bacteroidota bacterium | reverse complement strand
TAGAACATGGAGATCATCGAAGAATATTTCGCCGGGAGTTTCGACAGGACAGCGCCCACGCACGAAACCAGGTCTCGCATTTCGACCCCGGCATGGTCCCCGGGGAGTTCCGGTTCCCCCCCGGGGTCGGGCAACCCGCCTGCTTCCGATTCGTCGAACATTGCCTCCTTCTTCCTTTTCCCCAGCGATGTCATGCAAACATTATAGAGAATCCTGTAAAACCAGGTTCCGAACGTCGATGCGCCTTCGAAATCCGCCAGGCCGTTGTGGGCGCGGACGAACGCGTCCTGGAGCGCCTCCTCGGCATCCTCGCGATTCCGGAGGATCCGAAGGGCGAGCGAAAAGCCCCTCTCCCTGTAACGCCCGATGAGCGTCGCGAAGTGGCGCCTTTCCCCTTTCCGGAGAAGGGCGATGATCTCATCGTCCGAAAACTGCATGGACCTTTTACACCTTTCGACCGGATTTTCCCGCCGGAGGTTTCACCCCATAAAAATAGTTATCGGCGGCTGTCATCGGCGTGAAACCCCCGGCCCTGTTTTACGGTCAAAAGTGTAAAAGGTTCAGAATTCCCAACAACAAGGAGAAACCGCCATGGGTCCGTCCGAAGTCTATATCCCGATCGTCCTCTTCATCTCGGCCGCAGCGGTCGTGATCATGCACATCGCCGGCAGGCACCGCGAGCGGCTGACGATGATCGAGAAGGGGATGTCCTCGGAGGACATTAAAACCCTTTTTGCCCGCGGGCAGTACCGCACGAACCCATTGAACGTCCTCAAATGGGGCATCCTTTTCGTTTTCGTGGGCATGGCCACGCTGCTGGGCCAGTACCTCGACGCGGCGTACGGGATACGGGATGGCGCGATGATCGGGCTGGTGACGCTGTTTGCGGGGATCGGTCTTGTGCTCTTCTACACGATTGCGGCGAAGAAACAAGCCTGACCGGGCCGGCGCCGGGTCAATCCGGCGAATCGGAAGCGGGTGTGGTGAGCACGGTCTGGGCTTCGGCGTACTGGTCCTTCCGCACGAGGAGCGCCACACCCTCCGTCTGGAGGAGAGTGGGCATCATACCCCCCATATCCTCATACTTCAGGTAGGATTCGATCCCCGCGGCGGCGAGGGTCGCATGCGCGAGTTCCGCTTCGATCTCGCTGGAGAAGAAAGCGACGGGGATAACGTCTTCTGCTTGACTTTTCATGGACGCTCTACGGTAACATAAGAAACAATCACATGAATCTCAACGGTGCGGCCCCGGACCCTACACGATCCTGAGCCTTGCGTATTTCAAAATCAGGTGTTTGAGGCCGTGCGATCGGAATTCAACGACGGCCCTCGTCGACTCGCCGGCATACTCGATTTCCACGATCTTCCCCCTCCCGAACTGCTCATGTTCCACCAGGATGCCCGGTTTGAGCTCCCCTGCATCGGAGGCATATACCGCCAGGTCGACGTCGGGGTCGGTGTGGTACCATCCCTCTTCGCGGGCGGGCCGTCGTTTCGGGTGGATTTTCCGCGGCGCGCTCCCGCCGGCGGGCGCGTGTCCCGGTCCCATGGTGGACGGAAGGGTGCGGGATAATTCCTGGGGGATTTCCCCCAGGAACCTCGACGGGACCTGCGTGAGATATTCACCGAACCTGTGGCGGACCCTGGCGTTGGAACAGTACAACCGGTGCTTTGCCCGTGTCATCCCGACGTAACAGAGGCGGCGCTCCTCCTCGATCTCCTTCCTGTCCGGTTCCCCCCCGTTGTAGAGCGGCAGGATTCCCTCCTCCATCCCGGTGATGAACACGACGGGGAATTCCAGCCCCTTGGCCGCATGGAGGGTCAGGAGCGTGACGGCGTTTTTGCCGTCGTCGCTCCTGTCGACGCTCGAGAGGAGCGAGACTTCCTGGAGAAAATTTTCGAGCGTGGGATCGGGGCGGGTTTCCGAGTACTCCGTGAGCGCCGAGAGCAGTTCGTGGATGTTCTCCCACCGGCCCGTCGCCTCGGGGGTCCCCTCCTCCCTCAGCGAGGGGAGAAATCCGAGCGCGTCGACCAGGACCCGCGTGAATTCGCCCGCCGACATTTCGCGAACAATCTTCCTGTGGTCGTCGATGAGCCGGACGAATGAGGAGATGCCGGCGAGGGCGCGCTTCCCCAGTCCGGCGATCCCGGAGCAATTCCTGGCGGCGTCGAGGAGGCCTGTTCCATGGGAGGCCGCGAACCCCCGGACCCGTTCGAGCGCCGCATCGCCGGCTCCCCGCACCGGCACGTTGACGATCCTGTTGAAGCTCTCGTTGTCGGCCGGGTTCACCACCAGCCTCAGGTACGCCAGGACGTCCTTGATTTCCTTCCTCTGGTAAAATTCCACGCCCCCGATCAGGCGGTAGGGAATGGCGTTCCTCCTGAGGGCGTCCTCCAGCACGCGGGACTGCGCGTTCGTCCTGTACATCACGGCGAAGTCGCGGAAGTCGAGCTGGCGCGACCTCACTTCGTCGAAGATCGCGCCGACGATGACGGCCGCCTCCTCCCTGTCGCCGTCGCACGTCATGACGGTCACGGGTTCCCCGCCGGGATTTTCCGTCCAGAGGTTCTTCGCGAGCCTGTCCCTGTTCCGCCGGATGACGTGATCGGCGGCCGAGAGGATGGTCCCGGTGGAACGGTAATTCTGCTCCAGGCGGACCACCTTCGCCTCGGGAAAATCCTTTTCGAATTCCAGTATGTTCCTGATGTCCGCCCCGCGGAAGGAGTAGATGCTCTGGGCGTCGTCGCCCACCGCGCAGATGTTCCGCCGCTTCCCGACGAGGAGCCTCAGGAGCACGTACTGGGCCCTGTTCGTGTCCTGGTATTCGTCGACGAGGACGAAATGGAACCGATCGGCGTATTTTTCGAGGATCGCCGGGTGCCTCCTGAACAGGTCGATCGGTCTGACCAGCAGGTCGTCGAAATCGAGGGCGTTGTTCCACCTGAGCTGCTTCTCGTACTCGGCATAGATCACCGCAGTTTTCTCCGCGAGAAGGTCGTTGGCCGCGGCGGCGTAGGAATCGGGATCGATCAGCTGGTTTTTCGCGGAGCTGATGCGCGACTGGAGCCCGGCAGTGGAAAACTGCTGGGGGGGGACGCCGAGGTGCTGCTGGATGTTCTTCATGAGCCCCTGGCTGTCGGCAGCGTCGTAGATGGTGAAGTTGCTCCCGTACCCCAGGGCGGCGCCGTCGATCCTCATGATGCGGGCGAACATCGAGTGGAACGTCCCCATCCAGATCTTCAGGCCGTTATCGCCCACGAGTTTGAGGATGCGGTCCCTCATTTCGCCCGCCGCCTTGTTTGTGAACGTGAGAGAAAGGATTTTCCAGGGAGGGACGCCGAGGGAAAGGAGGTGCGCGATCCGGTAGGTGAGCACGCGGGTCTTGCCGCTTCCGGGTCCGGCCAGCACGAGGAGGGGGCCGCCCACGCACTCGGCCGCCTCGCGCTGCACGGGATTGAGATCGTTCAGGAATGACATGCCGTCCGGGATCGCATGTGAAAAGTATACGGGATTATTCGGTGCCGAGCAAGCACCGGACATGCCGCGACGTGTCTGTACGCGTGATCCCGGCGGCGAAGCCGGTCAGATGATGATGGCTCCCTCGAGCCGGAGGAGAAGTTCCTTTGTCTTGACCCCGCAGGAATACCCGACCATCGCCCCGTTCGCGCCCAGGATGCGGTGACAGGGAATGATGATGGGCAGCGGGTTCTGGCTTGTGGCCCTCCCGACGGCCTGGAAGGCTTTCGGCGCGGAGACCTTCCGCGAGACATGCTTGTAGGACGACGTGACCCCGTAGGGGATCCTGGAGAGTTCCTTCCAGACGCGCAGCTGAAAAGGGGTTCCGATCAGGTCGACGGGGAGTGTGAACTTGGCAAGTTTCCCGTTGAAATAACGGTTGAGCTGGTCGATAACTTCCTTGTTTTTCGACCGGTTATCGATGATGACGTCGACGTCGAAATGTTTCTTCAGCCACTCGAAAAAATCCTTTCTCGATTCCTTCGGAACGCTGATCTTGCAGACCCCCTGGTCGGTGGAGGCCACGTAGATCCTCCCGATCTTGGATTCGAAGGACGTGCAATAGACCTTCGTCGACACCGGGCGGGTTTCGTCTTCCTCGCCCCGCCTCCTGGAACCGTCACCTCGGAATTTCTTCCTGATCAAATGTGCAACCCTTGTCGCCTCACTCGTTGCAATCTGTTCTGCCATGTGAAATATCGGGTGAAAACTTTTTTATCAACGATCGGTGGTGGAGTACCGTGAATTAGGAATGAGCACAGCGGACGTGACCGATTTTCCCCCCGGCATTTCCTCTTTATGAATCGACAACGGCGTGGTAAGTGGCGCGACGACCCGGTGCGGATCGCGTGATAGTATACCAATCTCCTTTTTGAAATGCAAGGTAAAAAATATTTTCGGGGTCCCGGGCGCGGCGCGATTCCGGCGACGGGACCGATCCCTGTGTTCGTGGAACACTGTGGAACGAAATGGTTCAGAAAAAGGCTCTGACCTCCAGGTTCCCCGCGTGGACCGTGCGCCGGAATCCCTCTTTTCTTCCTTCATATCTCATTGAAGATTCGAGGAATCGCGTCAAGCGGTATTCAAAAGTAAAACCCCAAATCCATGTTTTACCGGGGATTCGTCCCTGCGTCAATTCGAAGGGGAGGTCCGTCGGGATCCCGGAAATCACCGCTTCTTCCCTTCGGAATTCCGTCCGTATTCGGCCGGTGTTCCGCAGGAGATATGAGAGGGAGAGCCTCTGAGCATTCAGCGATGCGGAAGAGAGTTCGTAATTATTGGCGTCTCCGAAGCTCACGCCGAAAGACGACTCAATATTTCCGGCCGGCCGGTACGTCCAGTCAAGGTCGATGGTCGCGGCCCTCACCGACCGGTTCCGGGCGGAGCCTGCGGCGCCGGACACATCATCCGTCTGATGGCGGAAATCCGCCTGGTTGATGAGCTCATCCCCGAGGGACCACCGGACCCTCACGCCCCGCTCCCTCGAGTAGGCGGCCTCGTCGCCGGTCGAGAGTTGCGTGAATCCCCGCTTCTGCTGGAACCTGAACTTCAGCGAGAAACCGGGGTCGGACTCGAAGAGGTTGATTTCCTGGAGGAAATAGACCGATCCCTGGATGGACGTCGCGGGATTGCGAAACGTGTGGAGCTTCAGGAGGTAGACATTGCTCTTCAGGGAGTCTGTGCTCTTTTCCTCGATCCGGATGTAGGTCTCCCCCGACAGAGGGGAAAGGAACCGCGCTCCCCCTCCGTTCCCCGGGGCGAAAAGATGTGAGAGGTCGAAACGCGCTCGCACGCTCGATTTCAGGTTCAGGACCGGAATGAGGTTGTCCGTGGGGACGACGACCAGCACGTAATCCCCGTCGTACCGGGTCGGCCTGAAGTCAGGATCGTCGACAATGGCGTTCCCGTTGAGATCGCCGACGTAGCGGTAGTTCCCGGTCCCGATCGGGACCTGCATGAACAGCCGTTCCTGCTTCGCCGACTGCTCCGGACTCACCTCGTAGAAGAGATCGGCCTGGAGGGCCCGGTCCCACGGCGCCAGGCGGGTGAGCGACCGGACGAGCGCGGTATTTTCGGTCTTCCGCTGAGCGTACGCCGGATCGAACTGCCTTTTCTGAAGGAGGAGGTCGAGCGATGAATTCATCCACCCGCCGCCGTCGTACTTCCATCCGTACGTCTGGAAAAACGATTGCACCGCCCGGGTCAGTTTCCCCTCGCGTACGGAATCGTCCCGCCGGTATCCGAAGTCGGCCGAAATGGTCATCCCGATGAGGCTGTCCACCGTCACGCCGGGGGTGAGTTCGCCGAAGGCGTAGCTCGTCGGCCGGATGCCGGCAAGGGAGGCCTCAGTGTCGGCGAGGCGCTCGCCCCTGAAGAGGAGCCTCGGGACGATCCGGCCGAATGCGAACCGGGCCGACCCCTCCTGCCGCCACCGTTCGGACGACAGTGAGGCCGCGCCGTCATCGCTCCGGAGAAATTCGACAGAGTACCGGACATCCTCCCCGGATCGGAGCGTGGAGGAATACCGCTGCGAAGCGAACAGGTCTCCCCGTTCCAGACTCCCGGCATATCCCTCCAGGGAAAGCCCCTCCACAGGGGTGAGCGTCAGCTCCGCGTCGCGGAGCAGGTCGCGTCCCCCCCGTTTCCCCGCCGTGTTCCAGTTCCGGTCGAATTCGATCTCGTTGAAGCGTTCTGGCGGGCTGAAATTTTCGCCGGTCAGGCGCTGCCTCGCCTTCAACCCGAGCGACGCGACCCTGACGCCGGCGAGGGACAATCCCGGCCTGGCGTACCGGACCGATACATCGTACGCGCCCCCCTCGTTGTCATCGTCCTCGAGGGCGGAGAAGGTGTTCCGGTCAGACGACGACGCGGCGTATTCACCCGCCACGCTGAGGTCCCCGGTCAGCGAGCCGTTGACCGCAACGTTGGCGAAGTCGTGTCGCACGGGGAAGGGGAGGAAAATGACGGGCAGGTACGACCCTTTCCCGGGCCCGGCGTACCGGTAATACCCGGTGGAGACCTTCTCGTAATCCCCCCCGGCGGTCCCGGTGAACGAGAACGTGGCGTTGTAGACGGCCCTGGTCGTGTCCGAGGGGTTGTACACCAGGACGGAGGTATCGATCAGCCCACCGGGGAGCGGGAAGAAGACGGTGGTGTCCCTGAGTTCATACTTCCCCTTCCCCGGCCCCGCGAATTCGATCCCGGAGCGGACCGCGCGCCCGGGCGAATCCCCGGCCGCGGCGAGGATCTCCCTGTCTTCCGGGGTGAGCGCGTTGTCCTGGAGCGCGTCCTCATCGTCATTTTCCCTCACCACCATCCCCCCCGCGCTCCACCGCCCGTCCTCCGATCCGAAGCGGGTCCGGGCCCCGAGGAAATTCCTGGCGTACCTCCGGTCGGTGTACTCGAATTCCACGACGATCCTCGACGCGAAGGTGATCCGCCTGCGGGAGGTGAAGGTCACCTCGCCGAGGCTGTAGTCGATCGTATAATCGTTCAGGAGACCCCGGGACATTTGCCGGCCGTCGATGAAGACCTTTTCGGTTCCCGAGATGACGATGACGGGGAATTCCTTGTTCCCCCCGATGAGGCGGTATGGTCCCTGGACGCCGTCCGCCCCCCGGATTTCGTTCGACGTGTACTTCCCCCGGACGGACGCGGCGCCGGCCTCCGCACTGCCCCGGACGACCTGCCCGCGCGAAGACCAGGAGCCGAGCGCGCCCCGGAGTTTCCTGTTCAGGCGGCCGAACTGTCCTTCCGAAAACCCGAGGTAGAGGTCACCCACCGTTGCGCCGGCGTCGGGGCTGCGGAGCTCGATGAAGACGCGGTCCAGTTCCTGGAGGGTCTGCGTGGTCCCCTCGGGCTGGATCGGGCTGTTCTCATCGGTGAGCGATGCGAGGATTTCGAGGTCGTTGGAAAGGTTGCCCGACATCTGGAGCCGGAAACCGGAATTGAGGGTCAGGTCCCGGTTGCTGCCGGCCTGGATTCCCCTGACGAGCGATCCGCTTTTCCGGAGGCGCGGGCCGAAGAAATCCTCTGACGTGAAATCGGCCGCGGTGCGGTACACCGTGTCGAGGCGCCCCGTCGCCGTGTCCTGCAGGATGACCGGGACACGGAGCTGGTAGGAGTCCCTGAAGGTGAACGGGAGAAATTCGTACCTGGCGCGGATGGGGGTCCCGCCGCCGGGGGAACGACCGACGAGCGACCTGGCGGGGGCCAGCAGGAGGACGATGCCGTTCCGCGCGTCGAGAGTGAAATCCGACCCCGGGACGAGGGTGACGGTGTCTGCGGTGAGCGTGACGGTGCCGGGGAGGATGAATTGCCTCCCCAGCCTCAGGAGCGTATCTCCCGGCGCGGCGACGATGACGGTGTCCGCCGCCGCCCCCACACCCTGGGCGCGGACGGGCGCCGGAAGGACGATCGCCTGGAAGAGCGCGAGGATGGCATAAATAGGCACCGGAGGTGACGATTCGAACATTCAAACATCCGTGGATGAGTTTCGGCGATCGTTGACGATCGTACCCTTATTTCAAGTGTCACCTCCGGGGGACATATGGTGAAAAATTGTATGTATTTTTTCACGAATATCCAAGGAGTGCCCCCGGCCGCGGCCCTCCCCGGGGGCTGGCGCTCCTGCCGATGGTTTGTTTTTCAGGGGGGGCTTTGCTATTTTTGTCTCCATGAGGATCGTTTCATAACCACCCCGGCCGCCTTGTCCCTCGTTCCCCCGTATATCGAATCACTGCAAGCGTACGTTCCCGGCAAGCCGATTGACGAGGTCCGCAGGGAACTGGGTCTCGGGAAGGTCATCAAGCTGGCCTCGAACGAGAACCCTTTCGGCCCCTCTCCCATGGCGGTGGCGGCGCTGGAGCCGCGGTTCGGGGAGCTCCACCTCTACCCCAACGGCGGCTACGACCTGAGGGTGCGCCTCGCGGGGCTCTACAAGCTCTCGCCGGAGAACGTGATCGCGGGGAGCGGTTCCGAGGCGATCATGGCGACCATCATCAGGACCTTCCTGAACGACGACGACGAGGTCCTTACCACCGAGGCGGCCTTCATCGGCTTCCAGGTCCTCGCGAAATCGCGCGGGGTGCCGTACAGGACGGTCCCCTACCGGGAATGGCGCTACGACCTCAACGCCATCGCCGGGGCGATCACAAAGCGGACGAAAATCATCTACCTGGCCAACCCGAACAACCCCACCGGCACGGTCTTCACGCGGGAGGAATTCGATGCCTTTTACCGCAGGGTCCCGGAGAGGGTCCTCATCATCATGGACGAGGCGTACTGGGAATATGCGCGGGACGACGCGGAATTCCCCGACTCGATGAAGTACCGGTACGACAACGTCATCACCCTCCGCACGTTCTCGAAGGTTTACGGCCTTGCCGGCCTGCGCATCGGCTATGGCTTTGCCCATGCCGAACTGATCAGGAACCTCCTGAAGGTCAAACTGCCGTTCGAGCCGAGCACGCTGGCGCAGGCGGCGGGCCTCGCCGCGCTTGAAGACGGCGGATTCGTCGAGCGCACGCTCGCGAACAACCGCGAGGGACGAGACTACCTCACCGGCGCCCTGAAGGAACTCGGGCTGGACGTCGCCCACTCGCGGGCCAACTTCGTGATGTTCCCGCTCCGCGACGAGGAGGAAGTCAACCGCGTCTACGACGGAATGCTCCGCCAGGGCGTGATCGTCCGTCCCCTTCGCGGGTTCGGCCTCCCCCGGTGCATCAGGATCACCGTCGGAACGCGGGAGGAAAACCGTGCGGCGATCGGTGCGCTCGGGACCGTCCTCCGCGCCCGGCACGATAGTCATGCCCGGCACGCCCCGCACGCCCCGCAATGATTGAGGGGCTCGCAGCGTCCCGCATCACGAACGCTTTCTGAAAGGACAGTTCTTATGCCAACCCAACCCACCACGCAGCCCGGGACGAAACCGGCCGCGGAAGATTTTCTTCCCATCAACGGGACCGACTATATCGAATTCTACGTCGGCAACGCCAGGCAGAGCGCCTACTACTACCGCTCGGCCTTCGGATTTTCGCTCGTCGCGTACGCGGGCCTCGAGACCGGTATGCGCGACCGCGCGTCCTACGTTCTGCAGCAGGGCAGGATCCGGCTCGTCCTCACCACGCCCCTCCAGCCCGATCACCCGATCTCCGATCACCTGAAACTGCACGGGGACGGGGTGCGCGACATCGCCCTCTGGGTGGACGATGCGGAGTCGGCATACCGCGAAACGACGCGCAGGGGCGCGAAGGGGGTCATGGAACCGACCGTCTTCAAAGACGACTCCGGGGATGTGAAAAAATCGGCCATCGCAATCTACGGCGACACCATCCACACCTTCGTGGAACGGAAAAATTACCGGGGCGTGTTCCTCCCCGGCTACCGTGCCCCGGCGGAGGCCGACACGATGGCCCGACCGGCGGGGTTGAAGTTCGTGGACCATTGCGTGGGGAACGTCGAACTGGGATCGATGAACACCTGGGTCGAGTTCTATATGAAGGTCATGGGCTTCAGGATGTTCAAGCATTTCGACGACAACGACATTTCGACCGAGTACTCCGCGCTGATGTCGAAGGTGATGACCAACGGCAACGAAAGGATCAAGTTCCCGATCAACGAACCCGCCCCGGGCCGCAGGAAATCGCAGATCGAGGAATATCTGGAATACTACCGCTCCCCCGGCGTGCAGCACATCGCGATGGCGACCGACGACATCCTCGGCACGGTCGGCGCGCTCCGCTCGCGCGGCATCGAATTCCTGCGGGTACCCTCGACCTACTACGACGAGCTCCAGGCCAGGGTCGGGAAGATCGACGAACCGGTCGGGGAGCTGAAGAACCTCGGGATCCTCGTGGACCGCGACGACGAGGGATACATGCTCCAGATCTTCACGAAACCGGTCGAGGACCGCCCCACTCTCTTCTTCGAGATCATCCAGCGCAAGGGGAGCCGGAGTTTCGGCAGGGGTAATTTTAAGGCCCTCTTCGAATCGATCGAACGGGAGCAGGCGCTCCGGGGCAATCTCTAAGGCCGGCGCCGACCATGCGGCTCTGCACATTCGAGGTTTCGACCGTCCTGGGCAGGCATCACCGGCTCGGCGCGGAGATCCCGGGAGGGACCGCGGACCTGAACGCGGCCTGCGCCTGGCACCTCGGCCTCAAGGGGGAACCCCGCCCCTACCGTCTTGCCGGGGCGATCGTTCCCCCCGACATGCTCGAGTTCCTCCGGGGCGGCGAAACCTCCATGACATTCGCCCGGGCGACTCTCGAACATCTCACCGCCGAACGCGCGAAAGGCGTCCCGCTCACGGGACGGAACGGGGAGCGGCTGGTCTTCGACGCGACGGAAATCCGCCTCATGGCCCCCCTTCCCCGCCCCAGTTCGATGCGGGATTTCTACACGTTCGAGGGGCACGTCAAAAAAGGATTCGAGAAACGGGGGGAGCCGATGCCCGAGGAGTGGTACAAGTTCCCCGTCTATTACAAGGGAAACCACGCCAGCATCATCGGCCCCGGCGACGCCGTCGCCTGGCCCTCCTTCACGGAGAAATTCGATTACGAGCTGGAACTGGCGGTCATCATCGGCAGGGAGGGACGCAACATCCCCCTCGCGAAGGCGATGGAACACGTGGCCGGGTTCACGATCATGAACGATTTCAGCGCGCGCGACATTCAGCGGGCCGAGATGAAGGTGCGGCTCGGGCCGGCCAAGGGAAAGGATTTCGCGACGGCGATCGGGCCGGTCCTGGTGACCCCCGACGAGATCGCTGATCCCTACAACCTCAGGATGCGGGCCCGCGTCAACGGCGAGACCTGGTCGGACGGGAACTCCGCTTCGATGTACCACCGGTTCGACCGGATGATCGAGTTCGCCTCGATGGAGGAGACCCTCCACCCCGGCGACCTGATCGGGTCGGGGACCGTGACCGGCGGGTGCGGCCTGGAGCTGGACCGCTGGGTACGGCCGGGGGACACGATCGAACTCGAGATCGACCATATCGGAACGCTCAGCAACACCGTTCACCGGGCATAAACGCGGACATCATCACATCACGAGAGAGGTAACCGAAATGTTTCCACTGCAGAAAGGAAAGACGGCGAAGCAGGCCCACGTGGGACTCCCGAAGGGCACGTACGAAGAGGAACACGGCCGGAAGGGGTTCTTCGGGAAATCGGCCCACCTGTACCACGCCAATCCGCCGACGTCCTGGATCCGGTTCGAGGGGAAGCTCCGTCCTCACTGCATCGACTGCAACAAGCTCAAGCCGACGGACATCACCGACCCGAAGGGGTCGCCCGTCGCGTTCATCGGCAACAACGACGTCGTGGTTTCGGTCTCCCGTCGGAGCAGGCCGATGCCGTTCTATTTCAGGAACGCGGACGGCGACGAGCTCTACTTCGTCCACCGCGGCGAGGGGACGATCGAAACCGATTTCGGACCCCTCTCTTTCAGGAAAGGGGACTACATCGTGATCCCCCGCGCGGTGACGTACCGGGTCGTACCGAAGACGAAGGACAACTTTTTCCTGATCATCGAGTCGCAGACCGAATACGAACAGCCGGAGAAGGGGCTGATCGGCCAGCACGCGCTGTACGATCCCGCCGTTATCACCACCCCCGAGCCGAAACCGAACCTGGACGACCGCAACGAGTGGGAGGTCAGGATCAAGGTCGACAACGAATTCTCATCCATATTTTACCCCTTCAACCCGATCGACGTGGTCGGCTGGAAGGGGGACCTGACCGCCTGGAAGATCAACATGGACGACATCCGGCCCATCATGAGCCACCGCGGCCACCTCCCCCCGAGCGCGCACACAACCTTTATCACGCAGGGGGCGGTCGTCTGCAGTTTCCTCCCCCGGCCGCTGGAGGAGGACCCGGAGGCCCTCAGGGTCCCGTTCTTCCACCGCAACACGGATTACGACGAGTTCATCTTCTATCACGACGGCAATTTCTTCAGCCGCGATAACATCACGGCAGGCATGGTCACGCTCCATCCCCGCGGCATCCACCACGGCCCGCATCCAAAGGCGCTCAAAAACCAGGCGAAGAAAACCCACACCGACGAATACGCGGTGATGCTCGACGGGCTCAACCCCATGCACGTCCTCCCGGCCGGCGCGAAGGCCGAGTGGAAGGATTACTGGAAGAGCTGGATGGAAAAGAAATAGTCCGCCTCCCGATACGACTGTTGCCAATTTCCAGGGAAACCCCAGGTGCTCATCGATCCGAAACAGCAGACCCACAAGGACGTCTACAAACTCCTGATCGGTTCGGTCGTGCCCCGGCCGATCGCCCTGGTCTCCAGCCTCTCCCCGGGTGGTGTGCCGAACCTCGCGCCGTTCAGTTTTTTCAACGCCGTCTGTTCGAACCCGCCGATTGTGCTCTTCTCGACGGGGGTCCGCGGCGACGGCCATTTCAAGGACACCCTCAGGAACATCGAGGCGACGAAGGAATTCGTGATCAACATCGTCTCGGAGGACTTCACGGTGCAGATGAACAGGTGTTCGGAAGATTTTCCCCCCGACGTGAACGAGTTCGAGGTGTCGGGGCTCACGCCCGCGCCGGCCAGCATGGTCCGGCCGGCGCTGGTGAAGGAGTCGCGCATTCAACTTGAATGCCGGCTCGTCCAGGTCGTCCATTTCGGGGAGGGCAAACCGGGGAGCGGCAGCACCATTTTCGGGGAAGTGCTCCTCTTCCACGTGGCCGACGGGGTCATCAACAATTTCAGGATCGACCCGAAGGTTCTGAAGCCGGTCGGGCGCATGGGCGGGCCGCAATATTGCCGCGCCACGGACATCTTCGACCTCCCCCGTCCCGGGCCCATCCAAGGATAGAGAAAAAACCGGGCTGACCCCATCGGAATCATGGGCGCGCAGGAATCTTCGCTCCGGGATAAGATACGCAACGCGAGGAGTGTCGGCGGCGTGCCGCCGGAGCGCTACCTCACCCCCTTCACCACCATCCTCTCACTGCTGCGCCACAGGGCTTCCGAAACCCCCGGCGAGCCTTTCCTGATCTACCAGGGCGACGGCGGCGCGCGGACGGTCTTCAGTTATAAAGAAATCTTCCGGCAGGTCTGCAAAACGGCCCGTTATCTCATGAGGATGGGCATCGGGAGGGGCGACAGGGTCGCGACGGTCGCGTATAATCACAGCGACACGGTGATCCAGTACTTCGCATGCTGGTGCATGGGCGCGGTCATCGTGCCGGTGAATATCGGGGAGGACGACAGGAGGATCGCCTATATTCTGTCGAACTCGGATGTCCGGCTCGCCTTCGTCCGGGCGGAATTCGCCGAAAGGATCGGGAAGCTCCTGCCCGGAATCCCCCGCGGGATGAAGATGGTGATCGTCGGGGGGGCGGAAGGCGCGTTCGAAACTGCGGTCGAAGCGGAAAACGACGGGCCGGACGGCCTTCCCGAAA
This sequence comes from Bacteroidota bacterium, assembly GCA_035292425.1. Lineage (GTDB taxonomy): Bacteria > Bacteroidota > Ignavibacteria > UBA10030 > SZUA-254 > SZUA-254. Next base: position 548 of record DATDQD010000221.1, on the reverse strand, counting down.
CGTCCCCGGAGGACGACGCGCTCATCGTGTACACGTCGGGCACGACGGGGCATCCGAAGGGCGTTCTGCTCATTCAATATAATCTGCTCGTCGACGCCATGGCGATCGCCGGGTGGCACGGCATGACCCCGGGCGAGAGGATGCTCTGCGTCCTCCCGATCCACCACGTGAACGGGATCGTGGTCACGCTGGTCACGCCGCTCTGGTACCGGGGTTCTGTGGCGCTCCGGCGCAGGTTCCACACGGAGGAGTTCTGGACGACGATCGCGCGCGAAGACGTCAGGGTGGCGAGCGTCGTCCCGACGCTCCTGCAGTTCCTCCTCCACGCCGGTCCCGTCCCGCCGGAGACGGACCGCTCCCGCTTCCGGCATATCATCTGCGGTGCGGGCCCGCTCACCTGCGAGCTGGCGGCGAATTTCGAAGCGACGTTCGGCATCCCGATCGTCCACGGCTACGGCCTCTCCGAGACGACCTGCTATTCCTGCTTCCTGCCGCTGGAGGTGTCGCGGGAGGAACACGCCCGCTGGCTGAGAGATTACGGCTTCCCC
>DATDQD010000220.1:0-6973 GCA_035292425.1 Bacteroidota bacterium | reverse complement strand
CTGTCCCGAAATACCGCTCGATGCTCCTTTCACTCTAACCCCTGCGCGATGCCGGGGCTTTTTTCATTCCATGGCGGGTTTCGCGCTCAGGGGATCTGGATCGCCACGAAGGATGACCCGGCCGAGCGTTTCACCACCCTGAGGAGGATCGCATCCCCCTTCCCGCGCGCATCCAGGATCGACTTGAATTCGGCCGTGGAGCGGATCGGCTTCCGGTCCGCATCGGTGATGACGTCCCCCGCCTGAAGGCCGCGTTCGAAGGCTTCGGTGTAGCGCGTCACGGCGGTGATGCGGATGCCGTGCTCGACGTCGAGGTCCGTCTTCTCGCGGGAGGTGAGTTCGGAAATTTTCATCCCGAGTTTTTCGAGGTTCATCGATGTCGCCGTCCGGTCGTTGCGGGGGTCGTCCCCGTTCTTCGGATCGAGGTCCGTAACCTGGCGCGCGGATGGGGTCCTTGATTTGAGCGTCACGGTCTTCTCCGTCGCCCGAGTGTCCCGGAAGACCTCGAGGACCACCCTGTCGCCCGGATGCTTCCTGGCGATCAGGCTCTGCAGTTCGTTCGCGGCATTCACCTTCTTCCCGTCCACCGACAGGATCACGTCGCCCGGCTCGAGCCCCGCCGATTCGCCGGCGCCGGCGGTCTCGAGACTCTGGATCATGACGCCCCGCGCGCCGTCGAGGCCGATCGATTTTGCCGTGACCTCGTCCACCCCGGTGATCCTCACCCCGATATAGCCGCGCTTCACCTCGCCGTACCTGATGAGGTCGGCGGCAACGGTTTTCGCGAGGTTGATCGGGATCGCGAAACCGTATCCCTGGTATCTCGCGTTGGTCGTGGCGATGGCCGTGTTGATCCCGATGACGTCGCCGTTCAGGTCGACGAGCGGCCCGCCGCTGTTCCCGGGATTGATGGCCGCGTCCGTCTGGATGAAATTCTCGATGGCGTACCCGTCGTTGTCCCGGATCACGCCGATCTGCGACCTGCCGATGGCGCTCACGATGCCTGCGGTGACGGTCGAGTTCAGGCCGAGGGGATTGCCGATGGCCACCACCCACTCGCCCACTTCGAGTTCGTCGGAATTCCCGAGCGACGCGGTCGGAAGGTCCTTTCCGTCGACCTTGATGATCGCGAGGTCCGTCGAGGGATCGGTCCCGATGATCTTCGCCTTCAGCTTCCGGTTGTCGTTGAGGATCACTTCCACGCGGTCCTCCTGGGCGTCTTTCACGACATGGTTGTTGGTGAGGATATATCCTTCGGGGTTGATAATGACGCCGGAACCGGCCCCCTGGCTCGGCTCACCCCCACCGTCGCCGTTATCGGGACCGAAGAAGTGGAAAAATTCGTTCATCTGCCCCGACCTCTCCTCCGGTTTGGTCAGAACGGTGATGCTGACGACCGTGGGAGTCACTGCCTTGTTGACGTCCACGAAGGCTTTGTTGAGCGCGCGGTTATCGGCCTGCCCGTTCTTGAGCTGGGACGGCGCCCCGATGGTCACATCCCGTTCTTCCGCCAGCCCGGGGGCGACGACGCCACGAAAATTCGAGACCATCACCACACCGAAGATGATCCCGATGAAAATGAGAAATACGGCTTTCATTACCGATGAATTCAACATTTCCTGTCTCCGAATGATGATATGACAATATATACTGATAATACCAAAAATTTGTTTCAAGAGTTCCCGGATTCAGGGGTTTTTCCGGGTTGATTTTCGCCCACTTTGCGGAAGACCTCTCCAGACCGGAGCCTCCGGAACCCCGGCAGGTGGAAGGTGTAAAAATCGAAGAGGAACTTTTCGATTCGTTCGCTTCGTTCGGGGACTTTGACGGGCGCGGCCGGACCGGGTGCCGGGGAGCGTACCGCGAGCTCCTTCAGCAGTTGAAGTTCCGGGTCCGAGACGAGGACGCAGCGCCTCCCGGGAGAATCGCAGTCCCGGCAGAGCGGCCCTCCCCGCTCGATGTCGAGCCTGACCATCACGCCAACGGTCGTCCCTTCCGCGTACGGCCGTCCGCACCCCGCGCAGTTCGCGAAATCGGGACGGAACCCGAGGATCGAGGCAAGCCGGATTTCAAAATGATAGAGGAGCATCCACCCGGGGTCGGATTCTCCGTCGAGTTCGCGGAGCGAGCCGGAGAGGAGGTCGTAGAGAGGGCGGTTTTCTTCCTCGTCGTGGGTAATCATCGTGACGAGTTCAACCATCTGGAGGCCGACGGCCATCCTTCCGAGGTCCAGGGGGATGCGGCGGTAGGCGATAGCGAGGTCACACTGCGACACGGTCTGCACCTCCCGGCCCGGTTTCCTGTAGACGACCACCGAGACCTGGGACATCGGCTGGAGCGAGGATCCGAACCTGCCCGGGCTCCTCCTGGCGCCCTTCACGATGCCCGCGAGGCGGCCGAACCGTTCCGTGTAGAAGGTCACGATCCTGCTCGACTCCTGGAATTTCACGCTCCGCAGCACCACGGCGTTGGTGGTGACGATGGCGCTCACGGCCCACCCTTCCGTACCGGGCCGCGCGGCGGCGCGATGAACGCATAGGGGGGCCCGTGCACGCCCGATTCCGTGATGATCGCCGTGACATAACGAGCGGGAGTGACGTCGAACGCCGGGGCCCAGATGGCGGTCCCGGAAGGAGCAAGCCTGGTCCCGGCCCACTCGGCCACGTCCGATGCGGAGCGTTCCTCGATCGGGATTTCCGCACCCGTGGCAATCGACACGTCGATCGTCGTTGAAGGGGCCGCGACATAGAACGGGACGCCGTGGTCCGCGGCCGCGCGGGCGATCCCGTACGAACCGATCTTGTTCGCGACGTCCCCGTTAGCGGCGATACGGTCGGCGCCGATAATCACCGCGTCGATCCGCGACCTCGACATCAGCCAGGGCACGGTGCTGTCGGTGATGACGGTGACGTCGATGCCGGCCTTCTGCAATTCCCAGGCGGTCAGCCGGGCTCCCTGGAAAAGCGGACGGGTTTCCCCCGCATAGACTCTGACCTTTTTCCCCGCCGCTGCCGCCGACACGATCACGCCGATGGCGGTTCCGATCCCCCCCGTGGCGAGCGCGCCCGCGTTACAGTGCGTGAGGATGACCGCGGGATCGGGAATCAGCGCCTGCCCATGGCTTCCGATCGCCCGGCACATCGCCTCGTCCTCGGTGTGGATTGCGCGGGCCTCCGCGAGCGCGCGCCGGGCCAGGTCCGACTCGCCCGCATGGCCGCGAAGCGCGCCGTTCATCCGGTCGAGGGCCCGGAAAAGGTTGACGGCGGTGGGACGAGTCGCGCCGAGATGCCCGATGGCGCCGGCAAGGTGGTCTTCCGGCGAGGCGGCATCGGGAGGATATTGCGCGGCGAGCGCAACGCCGTACGCCGCCGCGATGCCGATCAGCGGCGCCCCGCGGATTTTCAGCGCACGGATGGCGTCCGCGATGACGCGATAATCCGTCGTCTCGATGCAGGTTTCGTCCCCGGGCAGGCGGGTCTGATCGAGGAAGCGAACTTTCCCGTCTCGCCACTCAATCGTTTTCATGGGGGTCAGGAGGAGGCCAGCTCTTCGTCGAACCGGGACAGTTCCCGGAATTCGCGGAACCGATCCTGGATTTCCAGGTACGTCAGATCATTGAACCGGTCGAGGCTGAACCGTTCGACGCAGAACGAGGCGAGCGTGCTTCCGTAAATGACGGCGCGCTTGATATTATTCTCCGACAGGTCGTCGGTGCGGGCGATCCACCCGGTGAATCCCCCGGCGAACGCGTCGCCGGCCCCCGTGGGGTCGTTGATGGTCTCGAGCGGGTAGGCGGGCGCGGAAAAGATGGTCTGTTCGGTGACCATCATGGCGCCGTGCTCCCCCTTCTTGATGACCACGATCTTCGGCCCCATCCTGATGATCGCCTTCGCGGCCCGGATCAGATTCGCCTCCCGGGTCATCTCCCTCGCCTCCGCGTCGTTCAGGATCAGCACGTCGAGCAGTTTCATCGTCGTCCGGAGCGAATCCATCTTCCCGCTGATCCAGAAATTCATGGTGTCGCCGACCACCAGCCTCGGCCGCGTGATCTGTTCGAGGACCCTCCGCTGGAGATCGGGATCGATGTTCCCGAGGCAGACGTAGGCGGTTTTCTTGTACGATTCGGGAATGATGGGATTGAATTTCTCGAAGACGTTCAGTTCCGTGTACAGCGTGTCGCGGCTGTTCAGGTCGTAGTGGTATCTGCCCCCCCACCGGAACGTTTTTCCGTTTCTGTCGACCTGGAGTCCCTCGAGGTCGATCTCCCGGCTCTCGAGAAACTGCATATGCTCGCCGGGGAAGTCGTTCCCGACCACGCCCACGAGCCGTACCGGCGCGGCGAAGTAGCTCGCGGCGGTGGAGATGTATGTGGCCGAACCGCCGAGCACGTTCTCGACCCGGCCGAAGGGCGTTTCGATGGTGTCTATGCCGAGGGATCCGACGACCAGGAGACTCACAGCACACTCTCGATGGAATTATTGAACGGGCGGAATTTCACACCCAATGTACGAAATCGGGCATTCCGATGCACCACTTTCCGGCGGAGAGAATGGAAAAAACAGGGGCCCCGGGGGGAGCCCCTGAACTGTTCCGTGAAGGTTAATTGCTGCCGGGCATCTGCGGGCGCGGCTTCGGCATCTCTTTTCGGGGGAATTTCTCGTCCCGCATGGCCGCGTGGTACGCGAATGTGGCCATGATGACGGCCGCCTGCTTCATGTCCGCTTCCTGGACCCGGTCGTAGACGTCCATCGTCGAGTGGTGGGTCCGCGTGCTGTACTCGATCTGGTCCTGGATGAACTGGAACCCGGGCAGGCCGATGGCGTCGAAGGAAAGATGGTCGGTGCCGCCGGTGTTGGCGAGCGAGAGCGTGCTCGCGCCGAGAGAATCGAAGGGAGCCAGCCAGGAACGGAAGATCTTCCGCGCTGCCTCGTTCCCCTGCAGATACACCCCGCGCAGTTTCCCGGTGCCGTTGTCGTGGTTGAAATAGACCGAAAACTTCTCCGCCTCGGGGAGCAGTTTCAGCTCTCCCTGTCCGTCCGCCTGCGCCTGCCTGCTGCCGAAATGGGCCTTGACGTAGGCTTCCGATCCGTTCAGCCCCTGCTCCTCGCCGTCCCAGAGCGCGACGCGGATGGTGCGCCGGGGCCTGAGGTCGAGCGCCGTCAGAATCCGGACGGCCTCCATCGCCGTCGCGCATCCCGTGGCGTCGTCCGTCGCGCCGGTCCCGCCGTGCCACGAGTCGAAGTGACCTCCGAGCATCACCACCTCGTCGGCGAGGTCGGTTCCGGGAATCTCGGCGATCACGTTGTACAGGGAGTCGACCTTGCCGAAGGAAACCTCCAGGTTCATTTCAAGTCGGGGTTTCTCGCCTTTTTTAATCATCCGGACCAGCCGGTTGTAGTGTTCCGCGCCGACCGCCACCTGCGGGAGGATCTTTGGCGCCTTCGGGTCATGCACGCCCACGCGCTTTGTGAACGGAGTGTCGGGATGATAGGCCGCGCTGGCGCCCCCGACGAAAATATTCCCTCCGTCACCGCGGCTGATCCTGAGGATGCCGGCGGCTCCCTCCTTCTCAAGGAGCTGCATCTTGCGGTAGTTCACCAGGGCCCTCTGCTTCATCTCGGGAGTCTGCTCGAATCTCTGCCTGCGCCCTCCCCTGCGGTTCGCCGGGTCGTCGGCGTTGGCCAGGTCGAGGAGGGATGAATCCGCGTCGCGGGTCGCTTCGGGCTCGAAATGGGCTTTCACGTCGCGGGGCGGATCGAGGAGGACGAACTTGCCCCCCAGCTTACCCCTGTAGGTGTCGAGGGCGCTGTCGGTGGTCGCGTCGAGGTAGACCACTTCCGCAGCGGCCTCTACGCCGGGAGACCACGCCATCGGAAACGAGATGAGCGGGAAGTTGCGCTTCCCGATGACGTTGGCGGAATACCGTTGAAGGGTCCACCCGCGGCCGAGCGGTTCGCCGCTCTCCAGGTGCGGTCTGGCAAGTCCCCATCCGCCGAACTGTTTCACGGCCCATTTCGCCGCCTGCAGGTGTTCCGGCGACCAGGTCAGGCGCGGTCCGTACACGTCGGTCATGTTGCTCAGGATGTCCATGATCTTCGAACGGTTCATGCCCTCGTCCATGATGCGGGCGATCGCCGCGGAGTCGGTCTTTTCCTGCGCCGGGACCGTCGCCGCGAGGAGACAGGTCAGTGCCAGGAGAAGGAGTAGCGATGTTTTCATAAAAGCCTCTTCTGATTGTGGAGGGTGAAGTACCTTCTGTGGTGCGTTACGCTCAATGATACCCGGGCCGCGGCTCAGAGTCCCTCCTGGGCGATGACGTACAGGAGGATGGCCATGGCGGAAGCCCCGAGGTGCAGCTCACGATCGTTCACCTTGTCGAATGTGTCGTTGTCGGAGTGGTGGTAATCGAAGTACCGGTGCCCCTCAACCCTCAGTCCCACGCAGGGAACGCCGAGACGCCCGAGGGTCGAGATGTCGGCGCCGCCGCCGCCCGCCCCGATTTTGTCCGCGCCGATGGGCGCGAAGAGGTAACTCCAGGCCGCGATCTTCCCGACAATGGCCGAATCCCGTTTGATGATGGCGGGATCCGTGCTCACGCCGAATCCGCGCGGGGTGAACCCGCCCGCGTCCGATTCCATGGCCAGGATGTGCTTCTCATCCCCGCGGTCGCGCTCCGCGTAGTCGGCCGCGCCGCGAAGGCCGTTTTCCTCATTGATGAAGAGAACCGCGCGGATGGTCCGTTTCGGGCGCAGGCCCGCCGACCTGATGAGCCGCAGGGCCTCGATCGCCTGCACGCAGCCCGCCCCGTCGTCGTGCGCCCCGGTCCCCTTGTCCCAGCTGTCGAGGTGCCCGCCGACGACCAGGACCTCCTCCGGTTTTTCCGTTCCGCGGATCTCGCCGATCACGTTCGCCTGTTCGACGTCGGGAAGCGTGTCGCAGCTCAGGCGGAGTGAAACGCGAACGTTTTTTTCTG
>DATDQD010000219.1:0-9787 GCA_035292425.1 Bacteroidota bacterium | reverse complement strand
AACAGTAATCGCCACCCGGGAGAAGGGCGGCGATTACCGTGACGACCAGAAGCGTTGTCAGGGGCCTAGAAACCGAGACGCACCGCAACGACGTGGTTTCCCGAGAAAAATTCCGTGTCCCTGAATGCGTAATCGACCGACAGGTCCGCGTCGCCAAGGTTGTACTGGATGCCGCCGCCGACGGTGAAGCCGTAGATATATTCCGAGTTATCCGGGGTGTCCGGCGCGAATGAGGCCCCGCCGCGGATGAAGAACATCTTGTTGATGGCGGCCTCCGCGCCCAGGCGGTATTCGTCCTCCGAGAAATTGTTGCTCTGGAAGGTCCCGGAGAAGAGCAGGTCCGCGTTCTCGCTCATGACGGAACGGTATCCCATCCCGATTTCGATCGATGCGGGGAGTTCGAACGGCGCAGTCTCGATCTTCAGGTATTGCGGCGGCCGGTTCTGGCCGTCCACGTCCCCCACCTGGTACAGCGCCGGCCCGTCATAACTCATCTGGGGACCGATGTTCTTGACCACCACACCGAGGCTGAGCCCGGTGAAGTCGGCGAGGTTGTCGTAGATGACCCCGACGTTGAACGCAATCCCCGATGCGCTGACATCGGAGATCCGTTCGGTGATGAAGTTCGTCGTCAGTCCCACGGAGATCCTGTCGCTCAGCATCCGTGAATAGGTGAGACCGGCGGTGAAGAACTGCGGATTGAAATTCTGCCCCGTGCCGTCCGGGTTTTCCGTCGTCGTCACCGGGATTTCTCCCACGGAGAGCGATTTCACGCTGAGGGCGAACGTCCCGAGGTCTCCGAATGTTCCGGATACCGCGCCGTACTCGACGCCGATGTCGGCGATGTAGGACATGTGGGAGAAAATGAGATTGGCGGAATTATCCGATCTCGCCACGCCCGCCGGGTTCCAGAAGAGCGATTCGATGCCCCTCGTGGTGGAGATCGTCGAACCGCCCATGGCCAGATCCCTCGCCCCCACGGGAATCAGGAGCTGGGCCGCTCCTCCTGTGCCGGTCCGATTCCCGGGCCCGGCGATGCCTTCGTGCAGCGTCACGAGGACAAGGATAACAACGATCAAAATACCGAGTAGTCGTTTCATTGTAAGCTCCTTTGCAGTAAGGTCATCAATTTAGAATCGATCGAGGATCTGGCGTTCCTGGATCACGGCCAGTTTCACCACCCTGGTGGTCCCGAGTTCCGGGAGGTCAATGTACGCGACGTAGAACCCGCTGGCCGCCGGGAGGCCCGATTCGTTCGAGAGATCCCATCGCTGGAACTGACCGGGGTCCGATTTCTCGATGGTCCTGACCAGCACCCCCGCGAGGTTGAAAATCCTGATGGTTGCCCGCGCGGGCAGGTGGGTGAATGTGACGAACCGCTGGTACTTGTTCAGCTCCTCCGTGTTCACGCCGTAATAGGGATTGGGGAACACGTTGATCTGGCCGACCTGGTCCCGTGCAAGGTCGGTTGAATACCCGGGCGCCGTGGTGGTGAAGTTGTACGTGTCGATGCCGATCTGGATCGGGTTGACGTAATCCCATTCGACCACATCGCCCACTGTCCAATTGGATTGATACCAGACGTTGTTCCATGTGTAAAATGGTCCGTCGGCTCCCCCGGTCGACCCGTTGGCGATGTGCGCCGGATCGTACGGTGTATCCAGGATCTGGCCATATACCCTGGCGTTGGGATTCCAGACATAGAATCCGTTTGCGGCGGGATTTGCCTGGGCGCGGTCGTAGAATTCGTAATTGATCTGGATCCCCTTGTCCAGGTTCCAGACTTCGAAGGGTACCCTGACCAGGAACGGGGCGGTGGATCCCGGATTCGGATTCAGCGGATGGTTCGCGATGCTGAACAACCGGGCACCGTACAGCGTGGCCATCGAACCCCCGGATTTGATCACCTTGACGGTCTGGCCTCCGATCACGGAATCACCTTCAACCCCTGTCCACCGGAATTCATAATCCTGCTGGAGGTCGTTGACGGATGTTGATCCGTACCCGACTGCGCCGAGGGAGGTCGCGTCAATCCCGAAATACCAGTAGTCAGTGATCGAGAAGTTGCTCCCGGTCCATCGCTGTCCCGGCGCTCCGGCTGTTCCCTCCGCTATGGGAATGGATGCGCCATTGACGGAAATGTTGAAAAAGGTCAGAGGCGCAGCATAATTGACGTTCAGGCTGGTCTGAAACCCGTCCACGATGGGGGCGGAGGGAAGACCGGGGTTGGTCGCAATATCGTCCCTGTCGGGGAAGACGTCCTGCCCATTGAGTACGGACTGATTCTCCAGTTTCACCGTGCTCGTGGTGACGTTCCTGAGGTTCCAGTATTTGGCCGTCCTGGAGATATTGCCCACGGTGGTTACGATCGTAGTGCCTTCGGCGTCGATGGGAGCGCCACCGTAAGCGTCATCGAATACGATCCAGTCCACCGCGAGCGGCAGGGGCGCCTGGACGATGATGTCCCACTCTTCCCCGCCGTGGAACCATCCGTCGCCGGTGTATTCATGCCCGATCAGGCCCATCCGGATCTCGTTGCCCACGACCTGGGGGAATATGTCCCCTCCTCCGGCCGTAAAGCTGGGCGCGCTGAGGATGCTCGCTCCGTCCGGGAAGGTCATCGTGATGCCGTCCGCCCAGTCGAAATCGGGGGAGACGATGGTCAGGACGCAATGGAGCTGGAGTTGTCCGGTGACGGTGCCATAGACGCCCGCGATGTCGATGGTCGATCCGGTGAGCGTATCGGGTCCGAGCCTTGCCCTGTTGCGGGACTGGATGATGCTCGACGGCACCCAATCGCCGCTCTCGTCCCTGATCTCCCCCCTCTGTGAGAAGTAGACCTGGTACTGGTCGCCGGTGGTGGCTTCGGGGTCCACGACGGTCACCGTCACGTTCCCATCGGCGGTGCCGCTGTGCGTGAGTCCGAGCGTTCCGCCATTACCCGGGCCGAGCGAGACGCCCGGATTCAGGGTGTGGGGCGTCACGACGATGACCCTCAGCGGATTCTCCAGGTTGTTCGGGACGGCGAGGGGATCGGGGTTGAAACTGTATGCGGTCACGGCGTAATAGTACCTGATCCCGTTGATCAGGGGTTGCTGCTTGATGGCATCCTGCCCGATCGAGAGAAAGCGCTGGAGATAGGTGTCGTTCCCGAATTGCACCGGCAGCGAAACAACCGACCCCGTATTCGGGTCGAACACCTGGTCGAAGATTTTTCCGATCCCGTCATTGATATCAAATGTTTGGATCCTCACTCCTTCCGCCACGCTCGCGGAGGCCGAGGGCAGCTGGTACACGTTGTAACCCTGGAACGTATATCCCTTGATGAATGAATTTTCCGTCGCGACGACCTGGTCGTTGTCCTTGGACCAGTCGAGAACGATTTCCCTGTCGAGTTCGGTCACGGTCACTTCAGGTGCCGGCGGGGGCGTCGGGAGATCGAAGAAGTTGTCGTATGCGAGCTGCGCCTGCAGGTCGTAGAATTTCAGCAGGCCGATGGCGGAAATCCTGTCGACGCCGGGAATGGCCCCGGCGGCGATCTCCGCCACGACGACTTCCTGCGTGTCCCCGGCCGCCATGATGAACGGGCCGGAGGCAAGCCCGATCCGGCGATCGCCTGCCGGGAGAAGGTCCCCGTCGAGCCAGCCGGTGCGCGTCTGGGGATCGCCCGCCAGAGAAAACGTGGTGGACTGGTGGGTCTCCGGATCCTCGAAGTATACGCCGGTCCTCCCGATCTTGCCCTGGAAGAAGTTATAGAATTGCGTCGTCCCCTCGTAGGAACCCTGCGTCGGGTCGGTGACGGAGGCGTCGCCGCGCGCAAAATAATAGAATGCCGTCATCGGAAGGTTTTTCTTGTCCGTCACCACCTGTCCGTTGAAGATCCCCGTTTCACCGGGAGCGTCGACGATGGGACCCTGGAAGAAATCGAACCCGACGGCAGGGGGTGGGAGCGGATTATACGTCGCGTCGACCGCGTTTGCGTTGTAGACGTAACCGAGGCTCAGCGTCGTGTCGCACCCCGCGTAGTCGTCCGTGGAATTCCCCAGGTCGATGTCGGACCACATCGACATGTACATGCTGTCGATGTCGGTCGTGCTTTTATTGATGACGACATACTTTCGGAAGAACATGTTTCCCAGCGCTCCCTGCTGGGCGTAGGCCCAGACGGTTACCTGCATCTCGATGCCGATCGGATTGGAACCGTAGAGATTCGTGGTCAGGCTCGAGTTGAGGTCGTTGGCGACGTACCAGATGGTCTGGTCGGCGCCGGGCACGCCCGGAATGTCGACGTCGGGATCGTAACTCTGGTCGTCGTCGACGTCCGTGTACGGGGCCCCGTCGGCGGCAGGCCATTCCGTCCAGTCGGTCTCATACTGTGTGCGGATGGCATCCTCCGATGTGCCCTCGTCCGCGATTTCCGAAGAGAGGTTTGCGTCATAGTCCGATCCCGGCCGCTCGTCCGGTCGGACTCGGTAGATCCTGTTCTTTGCAAGATCGGGGCTTTCGGCGACGCCGGGGCTCAGGATTTTCCCGCCCTGCAGGCCCTCCCTGTACGCCGAACCGCCCACCCTCACCTCGCCCCCGACCTTTCCTCCCCAGAGGAAGCCCGAGGCGAAAACGGCGGTTTTCCTCGAGCCTTTCGGGAAGACGAAGCCGGAGTTGGCCTCCTGGACGTCGATGTCGGAGATGCCGGTGTTCTTGAACACCGTGGAGATATTATTGATGTTGAGCCAGGTCCTGACAGGGGTCCCGGTGGGAGTCGAGACCTTTTGCCTCGCCTGCTTGTCTCCCCCCGCGGCGTTCGCCGAACCGGGGTTCAACAGGCAGAGGCCCAGCAGGGCGCAGAGAATCGCGGACATTGTGAGTTTCATTTTCGTTCGCTCCTGTTTAGTGTGGAGAGTCATCAATTAATAGTCCAGGCGGATGCCGAACCTGATCTGCCGCGGCGGGCCGTAGAACAGCGGTGCGGTGTTCAGACCGCCCGCATTCTGGTACTGCTCGTAGTAATCGATGTTGATCGCCCGGTACATGTCCGCGTAGTCCTGCCCGTAGAGCTGGACGAGCTGGCCGCCGAGTTCGGGGGTGCTGAGATATCCGTCGTCATCGGCCGTTCCGGTCCTCAGGAAGACGTTCGTGACGTTCTTCGTGTCGAAGAGGTTTGTCACGAGGAAGTAGATTGTGGCGTTCAGCTTTTCCATGATATTGAAACTCTTGTCGACACGGAGGTCCGCCTGGAAATACCACGGGGTCGACGACGAGTTGAGCGGCTGCGTGGGCTGCCGGTCACGCGCATCGCCCTCCAGGTCCGCGCCGCCGATTCCCTTCGTGAAGGGGTGACCGCTGTTGAACGTCAGCAGGAATGATGCGCCGAACTGCTGGAGCGCCGTCGGTCCGTCGTTCTTCCCGAAATGGTAGTCGAGGTTCACGCTTCCCCGGATGGAGTTATTGTATTCCAGCGGGGTGACGTATTGCGGCTTGAACACCGTCACGCCGTCGAGCGGCGCGCCGACCACGCCCCGGTTGGAGTTGGGGAAGGAGCCGGTGCCCTGCGCATCGTTGAAGGAGAGGTTGGCGTTCATCTGGACCCGCTTGGTGCGCCGCATGTTGAAGGTCAGCTCGACGCCCTTGGTCGTGGCGAAATCGCCGTTCCTCAGGATGAAGTAGGAACCGAAGGGCGATCCCGTTCCGACATTCTGCTGGTCGTAGACGATCTGGTCCTGGATGTCCTTGTAATATCCCGTGATGTCGAACGACGCGAAGTCGCTGATCTGCTGGGTGAAGCCGATTTCGTACTGCGTGGTGCGGGTTGGGCGTACGTCGAAGCCCACGGGTGCGGGGATGAAGAACCCGCCGCCGAGGTTTGCGCCGGTCGCGTAGTATCCCTGGTAGACATCGCGGAGCCGGGACTGCTGGACGAACTTTCCGAACTGCGCGTGGAAGACCGTCCGGTCGGTGACGGGAAATGCCATCCCGATCCTCGGGCTGACGGCCTTGTAGGGCGCAACGCGGAAAAGACCGGCGGGGTCGTACTCATTTGTAGTCTTGTTGATCGCCAGTTCCGGATGTTCCGGGTCGATAAAGGCGTAACTGTCGCTGTTAATGTAGTCGTACCGCAGGCCGAGGTTCAGGACGAGGTCCTTGAACTCGATTTTATCCTGAAGGTAGAGCGCGGCGAAAACGGGATACTTCGCCCTTGACAGGCCGCCGTCGGGATAGACGTCGAAGAGGCTGAAGAGACTTCCGCCCTCGTCGTTCTCCTCCCCGAAGACGTCATATCCGAAATTATTGACGCCCCGTCTCTTGAGGATCTGCTCGAGCGTCAGCTTGTTCGGGTCGGTGGCCGCCAGCGCGTCGTTCACGGCGATCAGTCCGGCGAGCGCGAATGCCCCTTCGTTGCCGAAACTGTAGTTCCGCATCGCGTAGCGCTGGTACTCCCCCCCGACCTTGATCGAATGCTGGTTCTGTTGCGAGGTGAGGCCCGCGGAGAGGGAGACGTTCTCCCTCTTGAACTTGATGTAGTCGGCCACGACGTCGCCGGGTTGGTTGAAGGAGAAGGTGAAAATGTTGATCCGGGTGGGCCTGAGGTACGCCCCCGCGAAGTTCGTCACCCCGAGGGCGGCGTTCGCCGCGCTGTCTCCGTAGTGGAGGAAGTCATCGCCGAGCAGCGGGTCGAAGGTATTGGCCGTCTGCCTGAAGTACCCGATATTGACATCGTAGTAGGTGTTCGGATCGATCAGGTGCGTGATTTTCAGGTTAAAGGCGCCGTTCCCCGTTTCGACCTTATCGATCCTCTCGGTGTTCAGGATGTTCGCGATGTTCCCCGCCACGCGCGCGGCGCTGAAGGCATTGAAGCTCGTGCCGCTCGTGTACGTGCCGCCCAACCGGAGCTGGACCGGCTTGAGATCGAATGACAGCGTACCGGTGTAGGTAAACTGTTCCAGGGAGTTGCCATAGACGGGTCCCGCCGGATACTGCAGGTTGATCGAATCGCCGGTCACGGGATCCGAGATGACCCCGAGGTTGATGCCCGGAAACGGTTGAGGTGTCTGGTCCTCGTTGAACAGATAGTTGAAGAGGCCGAAGAGCTTGATCTTTTCGTTGGCCAGCGGTCCGCTGACGGTCCCCGTGAACTCGTTGAAGCCGTAAGAGTAGGTGCCGAGGGTTTTTTCGCTCTTGTGAAGGCCATCGGTGCTCTTGAAACCGATATTATCCGATAAGTACTGGGCGCTGGCCTTCCAGTCCGACGTACCCGACCGGAGCTGCGTCTGGATGATGCCCGAGTTTGCCCCGCCGAATTCCGCGTTATAACCGCCCGCCTGGACCTGGATTTCTTCGATGGCGTCCTGGACAAGCGTCACGGCCCTGCCGCCGACGAACTTGTTCGTGATCGGGACACCTTCGAGGTAAAACCCAACCTCGTCCTGCCGGCCGCCGCGGATGAAAACGGTGTTGTCCTGGAGGACCACCCCGGGCGAGAGCGCGATGATCTGGTTGACGCCCCTCAACGCGATGTTCTGGATGTCCTCGCTCGTGGTGATGCGGACGGCGTTCGTGGCGCTCTTGTTGACGAGCGGACGCTCGGCGACGATTTCGACCGGCTGCAGCTGCAGTTCCTCGCTGGTGAGACCGAAGTTGAGTTCCGTGGTGAGGCCGGAGTTCACGAGGATATTGCTGATCGCAACCACCTGGTATCCGACGTAGCTCGCCCGCAGCGTGTGCGTGCCGGCAGGGACGTTCAGGATGACGTAGTTGCCGTCGATGTCCGTCGCGGCCCCGAGGGACGTCCCCTCGATCGAGACGCTCGCGCCGATCAGCGTTTCGCTGGTCGCCTGATCGGTGACGGTACCTTTGACTTTACCTGTTCCCTGCGCAAGCAGCAGCGCCGGGAGAAGGAGAAGAGTGCATATGAGTGTGAGTCGGGTTAGCATCGCTGCATCCTTTCAGGTATGATTGTTTGTGGTTGCATGAAAACGCCTGTGTGCGTACCGGACCCGCCGGGGTCCGGACAGACTGTCAATGTCTCCTTCGGTCCGGAAGGAGGCTTAAGAATGTGGTAAATTCTCGATGGGCTGTCTCAACTTTTCAATAAGAATTTCCGTTGACTGAGTTCAAGTGATGAGTGAGCCAATGATTTGTAACTGCGGCCAATATAACAAAGGGTTCCCCGGTTGTCAAGTCCAAACGGATAAATCGCCGCTCCCGGGCTACAATATGACGGAGTGGATATCGGACACCCCATCAATTTGCGTTATTTCGCTCATAATTTCACCGGAAACCCGCTGGTCGGTCGCAATGACGGTCAGGGCCCTTTCCCCCGGTTTCAGCCGGCCGAGCGACAGACCGGCGATGTTGACGGAATGGTTCGCCAGGACGGCGCTGACGCGGGCGAGCATGCCGGGTTTATCGGTATTGTAATAGATCAGGAGGTATCCTTCCGGCCTCGCCTCGAAGTGATACCCGTCGAGGCCTGTTATTCTGACATCGTGCAATCCGAAAACCGTCCCGGCGACCACCCTGCTTCCCGCCGGCGTCGAGCATTCGGCCGCGATCTCCACCGGATAGCGTCCGCGGCCCGGTTCATGGGTCACCTGGATCGTGAGTCCCCGGTCCCGGGCGAGGAGCGTCGCGTTGATATAGTTGACGGATTCCGTGAGCAACGACGCCAGCAGCCCCTTGAGAAACGCGGCGAGGACGACTTCCCCCGCGTCCCCGGGGATCGTCCCGCTCAGAATGACCCTGACGCCGCTGACCGCGCCCGGTTTCAGCTGCGCCATGAGCCGGCCCATCTTTTCGGAGATGACGAGATAGGGACCCAGTTCCTTTCTCATGGCGATGCGGATGAGATCGGCGTTGACCGAACCCGTCACATTCCTCTCCATGAGAAAGTCGGCCACCTGGCGGGCGATCTGGAGGGCGACTTTCTCCTGCGCCTCCTCCGTGGACGCCCCGAGGTGCGGCGTGCAGATGAT
Source organism: Bacteroidota bacterium (assembly GCA_035292425.1). Classification (GTDB taxonomy): domain Bacteria; phylum Bacteroidota; class Ignavibacteria; order UBA10030; family SZUA-254; genus SZUA-254. Next base: position 818 of record DATDQD010000219.1, on the reverse strand, counting down.
CCGGGGATGGTTCACCAGTGCATGATCGACGGGAGGTTCCTGTTCGAAGACGTCCAGCGCTGCGCCCCCGACGATCCCCTCGTCGAGCGCCAGAAGGAGGTCCCGCTCGTTCAGAATCCCGCCCCGCGCGCAGTTGATGATCCGGACACCCCTCTTGCAGGCCCGCATGGTGTCGATGTTGAGGAGGTTGCTTGTCTCGGGGGTGAGGGGCGTATGGAGGGAGATGAAATCCGCGCGCCGGTAGAGTTCCGGAAGTCCGGACGGCTCCACGCCGAGTTTCCGCGCGGCCTCCTCCGAGACCAGCGGGTCGCAGGCGAGGACCCTCAGGTCGAGCGCTCGCGCCCTCCTGGCGACTTCCTGACCGACCTTTCCGAGGCCGACGAGCCCCAGCGTTTTTCCGGAGACCTCTGTCCCCACGAAGTCCTTCCGTTTCCACTCCATCGCGCGGACGCTCCTGTCGGCGGCGGGGATGTTGCGGGCGAGCGCGAGCATCATGGAGATGGTGTGTTCGGCAGTGGAAACGGTGTTCCCGCCCGGAGTGTTCATGACAACGATCCCCCGGCGCGTGGCTTCCTCCACGTCGATATTGTCCACCCCCGCGCCCGCCCTGCCGATGGCGCGGAGGGACACCCCCGCCGCAAGAACGTCGGCGGTCACTTTGGTCCGGCTCCGGACGATCAGGGCGGCGTAACCGCCGATGGAGGCGAGCAGGTCTTCGCGCGTGATCTCCGGCAGATACGCGACCGTGAAACCCTCGGCCGAGAAAACGGCCCGCGCCTTTTCGTCGACAGCGTCGGCGATCAGTATTCCGGGCTGTG
>DATDQD010000218.1:0-15196 GCA_035292425.1 Bacteroidota bacterium | reverse complement strand
TGGACACGATCTCGCTCGGCGCGATCAGGAAGAGGCTCATTTCGCACCCGTACATCCGCGACGCCCGCGTGAACAGGACGTACCCCGACGCGCTGACGATCTCCATCGACGAGAGGGTTCCCGTCGCGTCGTTCACGCTGAGGGGCGCGATCAGGTACATCGACGAGGAGGGCGTGGTCCTGCCTTACCTGCAGTCGGAGATGCCGTACGACCTCCCGGGGATCACGGGGATCCCGGAACTCAACCGGACCAGGATCGGCGAAGCGATCGGGGGAGACGAATATTTCGAGGCGCTCGGCATCCTGATCGCGGCGCTGGAGACGGACAGCGCGGTCTACCGCCTCATCTCGGAGGTGGACATGAATGACGGCGGGGACGTCTTCCTCTACTCCTCGGAGGACGCGGTGCGGATCATCTTCGGCAGGGGTGATGCGCGGAGGAAGTTCACGCTCCTGCGTACGTTCTGGGAAAAATACGCGAGGGAGGGGGGACCGGAAAATCTCGAGTATCTCGACCTGCGATTCAACGACCAGGTCGTCGCGAAATGGAACAATAAACCACAAAAATCAGTCAATCTATCTTCCATGCAGGAAGGCGAGGGAAAACACTGATGGAAAATGAAATCATCGTGGGGCTGGACATCGGGACGACGAAGGTCTGCGCGGTCGTCGCGTCCACCAACGAAGCCGGGAAGATCAACATCCTCGGGGTGGGCAGGAGCATGTCGGACGGCCTCACGAGGGGGGTCGTTACGAATATTGACAAGACCGTCCGTTCAATCCAATCCGCCGTCGCGGAGGCCGAAACGCAGTCGGGGATCAGGATCCAGTCGGTGATCGTCGGGATCGCTGGGGAGCACATCCAGAGCTTCCAGAGCCGCGGGGTGATCGCCATCAGCGGTCCCGAGCGGGAGATCCAGCAGGCCGACGTCCAGCGGCTGATCGAGGACACCAAGCGCGTCTCCCTCCCGTCCGACCGGAAGATCATCCACGTGATCCCCCAGGAGTTCATCATCGACGGCCAGGACGGCGTGTTCGACCCGGTGGGGATGGCGGGCGTCAGGCTCGAGGCGAACGTGCACATCATCACCGGCCTGGTGACCGCGGCGCAGAACATTCACCGCTGCATCCAGCGCGCGAACCTGCACGTGCGCGACATGGTGCTCGAACCCCTCGCTTCCTCCTACGCGGTGCTCGAGGAGGAGGAGAAAGAAGTCGGCGTCGCCCTCCTGGACGTGGGAGGGGGAACCACCGATATGGCCGTGTTCGAGGACCGGACGATCCGGCACACGGCGGTGATCCCGGTGGCGGGCAACCAGGTCACGAACGACATCCGGAAGGGCCTCGGAGTCCTCACCGAGCAGGCGGAGAAACTCAAGTGCGTGCACGGGTTCGCCCTCGCCTCGGCTGTGGTGGACGACGAACCGATCATGATCCCGGGCATAGGCGGCCGGCCGCCGCTCGAGATCGACAAACGGCTGCTGGCGCAGATCATCCAGCCCAGGATGGAGGAGATCTTCGAGATCGCGGCGCTGGAAATCAAGCGGTCCGGCTACTCGCGCCACCTCTCGGCGGGCGTGGTCCTCACGGGCGGCGGCGCGCTGATCAAGGGCGTGTCGGAGCTCGCGCAGGAGATCCTCGGAATGCCGGTGAAGATCGGCATCCCGGGCGGCTTCTACGCCGGCCTCGTGAGGGAGATCGAGAACCCGATCTACTCGACGTGCGTCGGGCTCGTCCTCCACGGGCTGAACAATCAGGAATCGACGGCCTTCCAGCCCGAGGTCGCCAGGCAAAACGGCTCCGTCAGGAAAATCTTCACGAAAATGAAGAGCTGGTTCGACGAACTCTAGAATATGAAAACGCATCAGCGATTATCAGTACATAAACCACACATACCATCCACACATATAAGGAGATACGATAGTGATAGAACTCGATAATTACTTCGACCACGGAGCGAAGATCCGTGTGGTGGGGGTAGGCGGCGGCGGCGGCAACGCCGTCACGAGCATGATCGACAAGAAGCTCCAGGGAGTGGACTTTTTCGCGATCAACACCGACATGCAGGCGCTCGAGCGGAACAAGGCCCCGAACAAAATCCAGATCGGGAAGAACCTGACCCGCGGCCTGGGCGCCGGGGCCGATCCGTCGATCGGCCAGCGCGCGGTCGAGGAGGACAGGGACGAGATCTCCCGCTCCCTCACCGGAAGCGACATGGTGTTCATCACCGCCGGCATGGGCGGCGGCACCGGCACGGGAGGCGCGCCGATCGTGGCGAACATCGCGAAGAGCATGGGCGCGCTCGTCGTCGGCATCGTGAGCAAACCCTTCACTTGCGAAGGCAAGAAGAGGATGAGTCAGGCGGAAAGCGGCATCGAGGAGATGAAGAAGCAGGTAGACACGCTGATCGTCATCCCAAACCAGAAGCTCCTGTCGATCGTCGAGAGGAACACCCCACTGCAGGACGCGTTCGACAAGGCGAACGACGTGCTGTACAACGCGACCCGCGGGATTTCCGAACTGATCACCGTGTCGGGGCTCATCAACGTTGACTTCGCGGATGTCCGCACGGTCATGCGCGAAATGGGCGACGCGATCATGGGATCGGGGATCGCGACGGGCGAGAACAGGGCGGTCGAGGCGGCACATTCCGCCATCTCGAGCCCGCTCCTCGAGGGCGTGTCGATCAACGGCGCTCTCGGCGTGCTCGTCAACGTCACGGGCGGGCCGACGATGTCCCTGGTGGAAGTGGACGAGGCGGTCAGCGTCATCCACGAGGCGGCGGGGGAAGAGGCGAACGTCATCATGGGCGCCGTCATCGACGAGAACATGGGCGACGAGATGATGGTTACCGTCATCGCGACCGGGTTCAACAAGCGCGGTCTCGGCGCGGTCCGCGTCGCGAAACAGGGCGCAAGGGTGATCGAAAGGATCCCGTCCGGTCTGCACGACCTGCAGAAGCTGGATGAACCGGCCTACATCCGGAAGGGGATCGACATCACGATCAACCAGCACAGGGCCGAAAGCGTCGATATGCCGGGCGCGCAGGATAACCGCGAGGAAGAGAAGCCGGCCTTCCTTCGGAGAATTATGGACTGAGCGGCGACCCGGCGTTCAACGCAACAAAGCAACACCCGAAACGTACCACCTATCGTAGTCTCCGGGGGGGCGCCCGAATCGAGCGGGCGCCTCCCCATATGTATAACACGATCCGGAGATACGGTCATGAACCCCATCATCGCTTTCGTCGTTCTTTCGTTCCTCGGTTCCGCGGCAGCCGCCGCGGGGGATTGGCACGAACATCACCGCATCATTGTCACGACCTCGTGGGTCCACGAGCGCCTGAAGGATCCCCGGCTGGTGCTGCTGCACGTGGGCGATCCGAAGGAATACGACAGCCTCCATCTCCCGGGAGCGCAATTTCTCCCCGTCCGCGACATCGCGAAACCGTTCGTCGAAGGCTCCCTTTCCCTCGAACTCCCTGAAACCGGGAGGCTCGATTCGGTCCTCGAAGCGCGGGGGATCTCCGACAGCTCGATTGTCGTATTATATCCCGGCAAGGACTGGTTCACACCCACCGCACGGGTCTATCTGACGCTCGATTATTTCGGCCTTGGCGACCGTGCGTTCCTGATGGACGGCGGAATGCCCGCCTGGATTTCCGAAGGGAAGCCGGTGACCGCCACGCTGCCGGAGATTACGCCCGGAAAGGTTACACCGCAGCCGCGCAACGACGTGGTGGTGACAAAAAACTGGGTACGCGAGCGGCTCGAAGACCCGAAGGTAGTCCTCCTCGACGCCCGCAATCCGCAATTTTACACCGGCCAGGACACCGGCAACGCGTCGCAACCGGGCCATCTCCCCGGCGCGAAGAACCTTCCCTTCGACAGCCTCATCGACAGCACCGGCCACTATAAAACCCCCGACCAACTCAGGGCCCTGTTCGCCGAACGCGGGATGGACACGAACAAGACGGCCGTGTCGTACTGCCACGTCGGCCAGCAAGCGTGCCTGGTCTACGTGATGGCGCGATTCCTCGGGTACGAGGCGCGCATGTACGACGGCTCCATGCAGGAGTGGACGCGCGATCCGGAGATGCCGGTGGTGAAGGAGCCCGCGGCCGGGAAATAGTCCGTCCCGAGCCTTCACGCTTCAGTCCCCCATCCTTCATTTGCATCTTCACCGGGCAATCTTTACGTTTATCAATGACGCACAAGGCCGCTCTCGCCATTCTCCTGTTCGCCGCCTGCACCGGCGGCTTCGCGCAGACCGCCCCCCGGAATTCGAGCGCGGTGAAGATTGCGAGACTGAAATATTCCGGAGGGGGGGACTGGTATAACGACCCGCGGGGGGAGGCCAACCTCCTGAAATTCGTGGCCGCGAACGCCCCCGTGGACGTCGAGCCGGTCTACGAATTCGTCGAGGCCACCGACGAAAAGTTTTTCAGTTATCCATTCATTTTCCTCACCGGCCACGGGAACGTATCCTTCAGCGAGGCCGAAATCGCGAGAATCCGCACCTACCTGGAAAACGGCGGGTTCATCTATGCCGACGACGATTACGGGATGGACAGGTCCTTCCGCAGGGAGGTCAAAAAAATCTTCCCCGGCCAGAACCTCGTCGAGCTGCCTTTTTCCTACGGCCTGTACGACTGCTTCTACGATTTTTCGAACGGGCCCCCGAAGACGCACGAACACGACAAAAAGACACCGCAGGGGTTCGGCCTCTTCCACAACGGCCGCCTCGTCCTCTATTATACGTACGAATCCAACCCCAGCGACGCCTGGAACGACCCCGAGGTCCACGGAGATCCCCCCGCGAAGAGGGAGGAAGCCCTGAGGTTCGGAACGAACGTCCTGGTCTGGGCGTTGACTCAGTAGCCGGCCATGCCAGAGCAGGTACGACCATACGATGAAATTCTGAGGCGGCTCGACTCCGTCGTCCGGACGAGGATCGGGTACGACCTCCTCCGCGGCGCGATGCTGACAATCGCCGCCGCCGCCGCGCTTCTCATCTGCGCCGTGGTCGTCGAACAGGCGTTCAGCGCCGGGCGGACCTTCCGCTTCTGGATCTTCACTTCGCTGATCGTCATCCTCGCCGCCGCCGCGGCCTGGTTCGTCGGGCGTCCGGCGCTCTACCTGGCGGGTACGCTCAGGGGGCCGGGTCCGCTCGAGGTGGCAAGGTTCGTCGGCGACCGCTTGCCGGGGATACGGGACCGGCTGGTGGACGCCATGGAAATGTTCCCCGAAAAGGAGAGGCTCGCGGGGCATTATTCTCCCGGACTGATCGACAGCGCGTTCGCGTCAGTCTGGGCCGAAGTACGGGACATCGATTTCACCGGTGTCGTCAGCAACGCCTCCGCGAGGATGGCGGTGCGCGCGGGGGCCGCAGCCGCGGGCGCGGTCGTCGCGCTGGTTATCGTATTCCCCGGCTGGTTCGGAAGCTCGCTCGGGCGCATCGTGCAGTACGACAGGGCGTTCGCCGCCGAACCGGCGATTGTGGTCGAGGTGCATCCGGGCGACATCGAGGTCGTGCGCGGGCAGCCGGTCACGATCACGGTCCGCGTCACCGGCGACGGGGGCGACAGGATCGACAGGATAGCCGGGGTCCTCCTGAATACCCGACCCGACGGCAGGATCGATTTCGAATCGGTACGGCTCGCCGACACATCGGCCCGCGTCGCGGGAGGTCCGGCCGTCTTCACGGCGCAGCTCCCCCCGGTGAAATACACGACGGAATATTACGCGAGCGCGGGCGAAACGGAAAGCCGGAAGCACATCATCACCGTAGTGGACCGGCCGATCGTGAAGTCGTTCCGCCTTTCGGTGAAGCCCCCTGCCTACGCGGGGCTCCCGGAGAGGGAGCTTGATCTAAACGTCGGCGACATCGCCGCGCTCCCCGGGAGCACCGTCCGCATTGAACTGGCGGCGAGCAAGGAATTGGCGTCCGCGCAGATGGTGTTCCACGACAGCGTCGTGGTGGGGATGACGGCCGAAAGGAACAGGATCACCGGCTCGTTCAGGGTGCGCCGCGAGGACCGCTACCGGTTCCGGCTCGAGGACGGCGGGGGACTCACCAATCCGGACCCGATCGACTATACCGTCAGGACGGTCCCCGACGAATACCCGATGGTGGAAATCGTCGCCCCCGGGAAGAACCTGGACATCGTCGAAAACTCGCCCGTGAACCTCGCGCTGAAAATCAGGGACGATTACGGGTTCAGCCGGTTGCGTCTCCATTACCGGATGGAACATTCGCGGTACGAACAGCCCGCCAGGGAGTATACTTCGGTCGATCTGCCCCTCGGCCGGTCCGGCGAATCGGGCGAGGACGGTTTCGGAAGGCAGGACATCTATTATCAGTGGGACATTTCCAAAATGTCGCTGGTTCCCGAGGACGTCGTGGGGTACTACGCGGAGGTGTTCGACAACGACAACGTCTCCGGGCCGAAGTCGTCGCGCAGCCAGGCGTTCATCCTGCGCCTGCCGTCGCTCGAGGAAGTCCTCGCCGACGTCAACAACAGCTCCGACAAATCGCTCGGGGAGATGCAGAAGATGTCGGAGGAGATGCAATCCCTGAAGGAATCGCTGGAGGACCTGAACCGCGAGGTGAAGAAGCAGCGGGACAAGGTGGACTGGCAGCAGCAGAAGAAGGCCGAGCAGCTGGCCCAGCGCTACGAGGCGCTCAGGCAGAAGGCCGAGAAAACGGCGCAGTCCATGGAGGAGATGGTGAAGAAGATGGACGAGAACGACCTCCTCTCGGAAAGCACGCTCGAGAAGTACAAGGAGCTCCAGAAGCTGATGGAGGAATTGAACTCAGAGGAGCTGAAGGAAGCCCTGAAGAAACTCCAGGAGTCGATGAAGAAGCTGACGCCGGAGGAGATACGCGAGGCGATGAACAAGCTCACCATGTCGGAGGAACAGTTCAGGAAGAACCTCGAAAGGATGGTCGAACTCCTCAAGAGGATCCACATCGAGCAGAAAATCGACGAGCTCATCAAGCGGGCCGAAGAAATGAAGGAACGGCAGGACGCGCTCTCGCAGAAAACGAAGGACGACGCGTCGCGCCCTGACGCCGAAAAGCTGAGCGCCGAACAGTCCGATCTGTCGAAACAGGCGGAATCGCTCGAGAAGGAGGCCTCGGACCTCGGGAAGAAGATGGAGGAATTCTCGAAGGAAATGCCCCTCGACGAAATGAACAAGGCGTCGCAGTCGCTCGAGCAGAAGGACGTGCCGCAGAAGATGCAGAATTCCTCATCGAAGATGCAGGCCGGACAGATGCAGGCCTCCCGCCAGGACCAGGAGCAGGCGTCGAAGGACCTTTCGGAGTTCAGCGAGCAGATGGAGGGGGTCCGGGACGCCCTCCGCGAGAAGCAAATGCAGCAGGTCGTCAACGAGATGCGGCGCCAGATCCAGAACCTTCTGGACCTTTCGAAGAACCAGGAAGCGATCAAGGACGAAACCTCCGGAATGGAGCCGAATTCACAGCGGTTCCGGGACGCGGCGCAGAGCCAGCAGGAAACCAGGGAGGGGCTCGGCTCGGTGGCCAACGCCATGACGGAGCTCTCGAAGAAGACGTTCGCCGTCGGGCCCGACCTCGGCCGCGAGATGGGCAACGCGATGAAGCGGATGTCCGACGCGATGGACCAGATTGAGCAGAGGAACCCCGGCGAATCGTCGCGTCAGCAGAGGGAGGCGATGGGATCGATGAACCGCGCGGCGATGATGATGCAGGGCGCGCTCAACGGCATGATGGACGCCCAGGGCCAGATGGGCATGGCCGGGCTGATGGGGCGCCTGGGGCAGATGGCGGGTCAGCAGCAGGGGATCAACCAGGGGACGCAGCAGGCCGGCGGTCAGCCGGGGGAACAGAACGGGATCACCGCCGCGCAGATGGCCGCGTACGGACGGCTCGCCGGCGAGCAGGGGTCCGTGAAAAAGTCTCTGCAGGAGCTCGCGCAGGAGGCGAAGGAGTCGGGCGAATTCAGCAAGATCCTCGGGGACCTCGACCGCATCGCGCAGGAGATGCAGGAAGTCCAGACGAACCTTTCGCAGGGCGAGGTGAACCCCGAAACCCTGCAGAAGCAGGACCGCATCCTGTCGAGACTGCTGGAGTCGCAGAAGTCGCTGCGCGAGAGGGACTACGAAAAGAAGAGGACCGCCGGGACGGGGACGAACGTCCGCCGCGCGAGCCCGGCCGACATCAATTTCGGAACGCAGGAGGGAAAAAACATCCTGAGGGAGGAACTTTTCCAGGTGCGCGAGGGGAAATACGCGCGCGACTACGAGGAGCTGATCAGGAAATACTTCGAACAGCTCGAGCAGGCCGGTCCGGACCAGCCGAAGTAACTACCGCCTACCCGAAGTACTTTTCCCGGTAACGGTTGATTTCATCGCGGTACCTGATGGCCGCCTCGCGGGCTTTTTCCGCGAAGTCGTCGCCGCCGGACGCGTAGATGATGCTCCTCCCGACGTTGATGATGGCCAGCTCGCCGTTTTTATCGCACCCGAAGCGCACGGTGGACTTCAGGTCGCCCTTCTGGGCGCCGATGCCGGGGATCAGGAGCGGCATCTTCGGCGCGAGCGAGCGCACGCGCTTCAGTTCGGCCGGCCTTGTCGCTCCCACGACCAGCCCGACGTTTTTTCTCCTGTTCCATTTTCTCGCCGTCCTGATGACGTGTTCGTAGAGCGGTCTCCCCTTCACCTTCAGGTGCTGGAAATCCTTCGAACCCCTGTTGGACGTCACCGCGAGGACGAACGCGCACTGGTCCCTCCGGCGCGTGAACGGCTCGACGGCGTCGAACCCCATGTAGGGGTTGACCGTCGAGGCCGCGAACTCCCAGTCCCCGCAGAAGAGCTCCGCCTGCTTCTCCGCGGAGTTCCGGATGTCGCCCCTCTTGCCGTCGCCGATGGTCACGATCTCCTCGGGGATCCTCGCGAGGGTCTGGTGGACGGTGTACCAGCCGTGCTCGCCGACCGACTCATAAAACGAAATATTCAGCTTGTACGCGCATACGAGGTCCTTCGTCGCGTCGATGATCTTCCGGTTGAACTCGAACTGGGGGTCGCCCCAGCGGTAGAGGGACTCGGGGACGCGCGACACTTCGGTGTCGAGCCCGATGCAGAGGAGGGAATTGTTTTTCTTCTGGATGCGGCGGAGCTTGTCGTTGAAGTCCATGGTCATTGCCTGATGTTCAATCGGTGAGGTCTGTCGCGAAACCGATAACGGCGAAAAACCCGATGAAGAGCGTCACATACAGGGCGCTGTAGATGTCGATCTTCCGCGTCTCGATGCGGTCGATCGCGGGGAAGGGGAGATACCCCGAGAACGGCACGCGGACGTCCAGGCTGTCGGGGCGGTAGTCGATCCCGTTCCCGACAAGGTATCTCGTCCCGCCGCTGTCGACGGAGCCGTACCTGCCCCCCTCGAATTCGATCATCCTCCTCCCCTTCATATAAACATGAATGTCGCCGTCGCCGGTGATGTCGAACGCCTCCGGCCTGACCGAATGCTTCGTCACGCATCCCGGCGAGGGCGCGAGCAGGAGGATGCAAAGAAAGACCGCGACGACCCTGCGCGCAGGGCGGGAGATGCCGCCCGTGGCCATGAATTCCGCAATCACGGGCTCGCTTATTGACCGTCCTTCAGGTACGCGGCGAGCCAGCCGAACACGGTCCTGTGCCAGAGCTCGCTGTTGCCCGGCTTGAGGACCCAGTGTCCCTCGTCGGGAAAATAGAGGAACTTCGAGGGGATCCCTTTCCGCTGGAGGGTCGTGAAGAGCTGCTGCCCCTCGGTGAGCGGCACCCGGTAGTCAAGTTCGTTGTGAATGATGAGCGCCGGAGTCTTGAAATTCTGTGCGTACCTGTGCGGCGACCACCGGTCGAAATCGGGCGTTTCCCAGGGGATGCCGTGCTCCCATTCGTCGAACCAGACCTCCTCGGTGGTGCCGTACATGCTGTGGAAATTATAGACGCCGTCGTGCACGACAAACGTCCTGAACTTGTCGGTGTGTCCCATCATCCAGTTCATCATGTACCCGCCGTACGACGCGCCGGCGGCGGCCATCCGGGACGCGTCAACGTACGGCAGCGCCTCCATGAAGGCGACACCCGCCATCAGGTCCTCGTACACCTTCCCCCCCCAGTCGCGGGAAATCTCGTTGGTGAACTGCTGGCCGAACGTGGTGCTGCCCCTCGGGTTCGGGAGCGCGATGACGTATCCCTGCGCCGCCCAGAGGGACGGGTTCCAACGATACGACCAGGAATTGCCCCAGTCGCCCTGCGGCCCGCCGTGGACGAGGTAGACGAGGGGATATTTTTTCTTCGGGTCGAAGGAGGGGGGCCTGATCACCCACATGTGCACCTTCGCGCCCATCGCGCCGGTGAACCAGGCGGCCTCCGGTTTCGAAAATTCTATCTTTGTGAAAAGCGCGCCGTTCACGTCAGTCAGGGCGCGTGCGTCGCTCCCGTCGGATTTCGCCGAGAAGATCTCGACGGGACGGGTGAGCGACTGGTACGCGTACACGAGGGTCTTGCCGTCCGGACCGACGCTCAGGGACGAAGAAGATCCCTCGCCGGTGAGCCGAACCGGTTTCTTCCCGTCCAGGCCGAGCGACCAGATCGCGGCATTTGCCTCGACCGACGCCTCGATGTAGATTTTATTCGCCGACGGGTCCCACGCAAAGGCATCGACGTTGGTGTCGAACGATTCGGTGAGGCTCCTGGACTTGCCGGTCTTCCTGTCGTACAGCATCAGCTGCCAGCGGTCGGCCTCGAAGTCCGCCCTGGCCTGGGCGCGGTAGGCGATGTATTTCCCGTCGGGGGAATAACGGGGAAACCCGTCCGCGGCGGGGTTGATCGTGATCTGCCGGACGGCGCCGGACGAAATGTTGACCGTCATAATGTCGTGGTTCGTGCGCCACGCCTGCTCGCGCAGGGGGAGGGGCGTCGCGGTATAGGCGAGCTCCGCGCCGTCGGGGGAAAATGCAAACTCGTCGCCGGCCGAGAAGGTGGACGAGGTCGGTACGGCGTCGCGCTCGCCGGGGGTGACGTCGTGCGGTTCGCCGCCGGCCGACGGGACGACGAAAATGTGCTGGCGTTTGTCGTCCACCCAGCTGTCCCAGTGCCGGTAGAGCAGCTGCGTGAAGATCCTCGCCTTCACCTTGCCGGTGTCGCGCAGGGCGTCCTTCTCCGCGTTGAGGCGGTCGCTCTCGGCGAAGGGCTTGCCGGAAAATTCGGGGTACACCGCGGAGACGAACGCGATCGTCTTCCCGTCGGGCGACCAGACCGGCTGGTCGGCGCCGGTGGAGATGCCCGTCAGCTGCCGGGGCTCGCCGCCTTCGGCCGGGACGAGCCAGACCTGGCTTGAGCCGCCGCGGGTTGAGACGAACGCGACACTCTTCCCGTCCGGCGACCAACGCGCGTTGCGGTCGCCTTTCGGGGAGACGGCGAAGGGTTTCGCGGCCGTGCCGCCGCCGCTGACCGGGGCGATCCAGACGTCGCTGTTGGTCCTGTTTTCGGTTTTCAGGACGTCCGTGACCGTGAAGAGCGCCGATTTGCCGTCGGGGGAGACCTGGGGGTCCGAAACCCGGTCGATGGCGAACATGTCGTCGAGCGCGAAGGCACGTTTTTCCTGCGCGGAAAGAGCCCCGGCGAAGAACAGCGCCGCCGCGATTGCGGCCATGGCGAATGTCCGGATGGTGGCTGTCGTGTTCATGGTGTCCTCGCTATTTGAAATTCTTCCACATCATCGATTCGACCGGCCTGATGGTGCGCCGGTTATACTTGGCCGACTTTTTCTTGTTGTAGGGGATGTCGACCTCCCCCGAAACTTCAAAATAGATGAGCTGGCCGATCGGCATCCCGGAATAAATCCGCACGGGCTGCCGGACGGATATCTCGAGCGTCCACGTGTTGCAAAACCCGATGTCCCCCTTGCCGGCGGTGGCGTGGATGTCGATCCCGAGGCGCCCGATGCTGCTCTTCCCCTCGAGGAACGGCACGTGCCGGTGGGTCTCGGTGTACTCCCGGGTGACCCCGAGGTAGAGTTTGCTCGGGACGAGGATCAGCCCGTCGGCCGGAATGGAGAAATAGTGGACCCTGTTGTGGACGCGCGCGTCGAGGATCTCGTCCCTGTACATGGCGAGCCATTTGCCGAGGTGCACGTCGTAGCTGTTCGATCCGAGGTGGCGCTTGTCGAAGGGGGAGATGATAATCGTCCCCTTCCTCATTTCGTCGAGGATCTGGCGGTCGGTCAGGATCATGAATAATAGAGGATAAGCGCTCTAAATTTAAGAAAAAATGGGAGAGAAACAAGCGTGCCGGAACATGAGGGGGGGCGGGAGTGGGACGTTTATGGCGTGTGATATCGAACCGATCAGAATATCAACCAGGATTGAATGCGAATACCGAAGAAAATATTTATTTGAGCCGATTATATTCAGCCCATTCTACGCCGATTAAAATTGGGTATAATCGTCGAATAGCATCAGCCTGTCCAGCTGAAGATTGTAATATATCATTCCTCGATTGTTTAATGCATTCACCGATTTCAGATGGGTTAATCCGGCCAGTTCTCCAATATTTGACATTGATTAGAATAAAAATTACCATTCCCTGTCATCCCTTCCATCCATGTGGAGTAATAGGGGAACCCCACAAAACGCCTACTACTAAAAAAATCATTTATCTTCCTATCACGTCAATCGTTCATAATCCCTCGATGTCGCTTAAAGCATGAATATTCCGTCTGAATTAACTCTATACCAGGAACATTTCTCAACGGTGCGATCGATGTAAGATATCCATTCAACGTCGCATAAATCCTGCATTCTTCCATGATCGAAACAGCCGTAAACGATCTCCAATCGATCTTGAACTACTGATGTTCTGTCGCGGGCCGGTTGACGTTCGCGCGTTCTCGCCACATGCTCACATCCATGTACGACAGCTTTTCCATCGACCAGATTTCGTTCCGAATTCCAGTGAAATTATACCATGGCTCTGGGTGGATGAATTCGGTGATGGTCGTTTTTTTACAGAACTCCGATTATACTGCCGATGATGGATTGCACTTTCTAACCACGGGGATTCTCCCAGCGAATTGGTTCGAATCAGCAGTATAGGATAGAGGTGAGGATTGGATACACCTTGAATATACCATTTATCAATATTTCTACTACTCTCCCCTATTTATATTCCTATAGAAATTCAATGGCGTTGATCGGTATTAACCAGAGTTATCTTCAAAAAATATTTCGATCTAAGTATGATCACAATTCGTAATCATATCGAATTATTACCTGTCTTCCTCCTGCTGTTCTCTCCAGCTGTGGTTTGTCAAGAAATTAGTATCCTGCCGCCATGGTATCAACACAATCCGACTTTATTGACTAATGCAGCTGCGGATACAACGCCACCATCATCAGACACCCTTTTTCAGATTCTGGGCAGATGGGGATATGGATATTCATATACCTCTAAGGTACATGGCAAATACGCATATATCGGAAATGGTGCTTCATTTCAGATTGTTGACATAACAATCCCTAATTCCATTCAAATTGTTGGCGAATTGATAATAGATGGGATCGTAAACAACATCCAAATCTCCGAAGATTATGCCTTTGTCTGTACAGGTTCGGGACTCTTGATTATTGATATATCTTTAAAAGATCGCCCCGAGAAGGTATGCTTCGTTCCGCTCCCCGGAGGAACCACCAAGGCAGTTGTCAAGAATAAACTTGTTTATGTTTTCTCACTTTTCGGCGGATTAAAGATTGTTGATGTTTCGATTCCAATTCAACCGTTTATAAGAGGTTCGATTAATTTGATTGAGTTCCCATCCACTTTGTCTGTGGCGGATGGTTATGTGTATGTCGGGAGTACAGAGTTTCCGGGAATCGAGGTCATCGACGCTACTGACCCAGATAACCTAATATCATTCATGTACATCGATGTTGGTGGTGTACCTTACAGTTCATATTTAAGAGATACGCTTCTTTTTGTTGGAACGCAAGAAGATCTTGTAATACTCAACATCTCAGAACCAAATTCGCCCACATTAGTAAACACCTTTAACTTTGGTACTCAGATCGGTGCGATTATTGGACAAGACTCAATGCTCTACATCACATCGTCATACTCAAACCGGATATACAGTATCGACATTTCACAGACCTCCCTTCCTACTGTTAAAGATACACTCGATTTATTTCCTCCTGGATATGGATTAGATATTGATTATGCGTCGCCAAACGTTATTGCCTCACAATATACTGGGGTATGGTTGATTAACGCCTCGAATTCAGATTCTCTTCAAAAAGCCTCCTATATCCCAACAGGAGGCAATGCACAGAATATATTCGTTCAAAATGGTTTTGCATATATCGCCTCTGGATATTCAGGGCTTTGGATGATTGACTTTACTGAGCCCCAAAAACCCGTGAGTTTATGGAACATCAATGTGGGGGGGTACACGAGTGATGTTTTTGTAAAAGACCATTTTGCGCTTTTTGTAAACTCTCCGGGATTATTAGTAAATGATTCTTCGCGTGGATTATGGATCATCGATATTTCAAACCCTCAAGTGCCTAATCTAATAAGTCATTATACTGGAATCATCAGACATTCCTCGATCTGGGCCCCACCAGTGATCACCGTCTCTGGAGACCTCGCATTCATAACCCAAGCTCCCGATGGTACTGACTCAACACTGGAAATCATTGATATCAGCGATCCACTCACGCCAACAAGAAAGGCAGTACATCAAAGCCCCTTTATTCCATACCACATCACGACATCAGATAGTATCGCCTATGTTGCGACTGCCGACGGGGGGTTAAGGGTTATTGATTGGCATAATCCAACTCTTCCAATTGAGTTACCATCCTTTAACAACTCAACAGTATACTCAACCATTGGTGTCACATCATCAGGTAAGACTATTTTTGCAGATAGAGTAGATACTTTTTTTATACTTGACGCAACAAATCCATCTGCTCTTAATGTTATTGGTAAATTTGGTAGATCTTACGGAAGTTACTCATCGATCGATCTTGCCGTGACGGATGGCCGGGTCTACTGGGCAGATGGGAAATTAGGAGTTGTCGACATAACCGATCTTAATAGTCCGCGGGAACTGGCGTTATTCCCAGGGTACGGTTCAGGGAGTGGAGTCGATGTGAAAGGAGATACGAT
>DATDQD010000217.1:0-6316 GCA_035292425.1 Bacteroidota bacterium | reverse complement strand
ATGCAAACAGGGAATCCTGGTCTGTGGAACCGGTATCGGCATGTCCATCGTCGCCAACAAGCACGCCGGCGTGCGCGCCTCCAACGTCGAATCGGTGGAGGCCGCCCGGATGGCGCGGGAACACAACGACGCGAACGTCCTCGCCATCGGCGCGCGCCTCACCGCCTGGGACAGGGCGAAGGAGATCCTGCTCGCCTTCCTCTCCGCCGGCTTCCAGGGCGGACGGCACCAGAAGCGCGTGGACAAAATCCACGACCTGACGAACCTCTGACCGATGGACCACCTGAAACAGGCCGACCCCGAAATCGCCGCGGTCATCCGCAGGGAAACGGCCCGGCAGAATACCAAGCTCGAGCTGATCGCCTCGGAAAATTTCGTGAGCCTCGCCGTCCTCGAGGCGACGGGCTCGGTCCTCACGAATAAATACGCCGAGGGGTATCCCGGGAAACGGTACTACGGCGGGTGCGAATTCGTGGACCAGGCGGAAGACCTGGCGAGGGACCGCGCCAGGAAACTCTTCGGCGCGGAGTACGCCAACGTCCAGCCGCATTCCGGCTCGCAGGCGAACATGGCCGTCTACTTCACCTTCCTCAAACCCGGCGACAAGGTGATGGGGATGGACCTCTCGCACGGCGGCCACCTCACCCACGGGTCGCCGGTGAATTTTTCGGGGCGGCTGTACAATTTCGCGTCGTACGGCGTGCGCCGGGATACGGGCGTGATCGACTACGACGAGGTGGAACGGACCGCGCTGAAGGAACGGCCGAAGATGATCACCGTCGGGGCGAGCGCCTATTCGAGGAACATCGATTACCGGGCGTTCCGGCAGATCGCCGACAGGGCGGGGGCGTTCCTCTTCGCGGACATCGCCCACCCCGCGGGGCTGATCGCTAAAAAATTACTCGATGACCCCCTGCCGCACTGCCACGTCGTGACGTCCACGACCCACAAGACTCTGAGGGGCCCGAGGGGCGGCCTGATCCTCGTTGGCAGGGATTACGAGAACCCTTTCGGCCTGACGGCCCCGAAGTCCGGGCGGGTCAAAATGATATCCGAATTGCTCGACTCGATGGTGATCCCCGGGATCCAAGGCGGACCGCTGATGCACGTCATCGCCGCGAAAGCCGTCGGGTTCCTGGAGAACCTCCAGTCCTCGTTCGAAGGTTACGCGCGGCAGGTCATCGCGAATGCGCGGGCGCTCGCCGCCGCGCTGACGAACCGGGGCTACACGATCGTGTCCGGCGGGACGGACAACCACCTGATGCTGATCGACCTCCGGAACAGGAACCTGACCGGGAAGGACGCCCAGGAGGCCCTCGACCCGGCGGGCATCACCGTGAACAAGAACGCCGTCCCCTTCGACGACAAGAGCCCGCTCGTCACCAGCGGCATCCGCATCGGGACACCCGCCCTGACCACCAGGGGAATGCGCGAAGCCGAGATGGAGCGGATCGCGGGCCTGATCGACACGGTCCTGGCGGGGATCGGGAACGAGCGCATCACCAAGACCGTGGCCGCCAGGGTGGCCGAACTCTGCGGGGGGTTTCCGCTCTATACCGTATAACGCTCCTCGCCCGCGGCGGGCATCCCGCGCGGCCCGAAGGGGCCGCAGCCGTCCGCCGAAACCATTCACTCGAAGGCCTGTGCCATTGCACCGATGACCGCATCTTCCCCCGATACACCCGACGGGACTGAAGAATTTTCGTCCGACGAAAAGGAGATGTCGTTCCTCGACCACCTCGAGGAACTCCGGTGGCATCTCATCAAGTCGGCGGCGGGCGTCCTCGCAGCCGTCGCGCTCTGCGGATATTTCGCGGACTGGATCATCAACGAAGTCATCCTCCGGCCGGGCACGCTCACCGATCCCCCCCTCGAGCTGATCAACACCATACCCTACGGCCAGATCACCTTCTACATGATGGTCGTCATCGTCTCCGGGCTGGTGCTTAGCGTTCCCTGGATCCTCTACCAGATCTGGAAATTCATCCAGCCGGGACTGCTTCCGAAGGAGAGGAAATACATTTCGAAGATCGTGACATTCTCCTCGCTCTGCTTCTTCGCCGGCGTGGCGTTCTCCTATTTCGTGATGCTGCCCTACATGCTGCAGTTCTTCACGGAGTTCGGCACGAAGGACATCAAAAACATGATCGCGGTGAGCGAATACATGAGCTTCGTGATCCAGCTCGTCCTGATCTCCGGCCTGATCTTCGAGCTGCCGATGGTGTCCTATTTCCTGGCCCGGTTCGGCATCCTGACCCCGGCCTTCATGCGCCACTATCGCCGGCATTCCTACGTCGTGATCCTGATCGTCGCCGCGCTCGTCACGCCCACGACCGATCCCGTCACGATGTCGGTCTTCTCGGTCCCGATCGCCCTCCTGTACGAGCTCAGCATCGGCATCGCCGGCATGGCCAAACGGAAGAGGGACGCGGCAAGCCCGTCAATCATGGACATGACATGAAACTGAAAGGCCTGACGGCGCCCGTCGACAGGGAGCTGGATATCTTCGACGACCGCCTCCGCGACGCGATGAAGTCGAGAGTCGCGTTCGTGGATCTCATCGTAAGGTACATCGTCAGGCAAAAGGGAAAACGGATCAGGCCGGCCCTGGTCCTCCTGTCGGCGCGCGCCTGCGGAGAGATCAACGAAAGCACATACCGCGGCGCCTCGCTCGTCGAGATCCTCCATACCGCCACGCTGATCCACGACGACGTCGTGGACGACGCCGACACCCGGAGGGGGATCGCGTCGATCAACGCGGTGTGGAAAAACAAGATCGCGGTGCTGATGGGTGATTACATGCTCGCCAAGGGCCTCCTCCTCTCCCTCGACAACGACGATTTCCAGTTCCTCAAGATCATCTCGGACGCCGTACGAAGGATGAGCGAGGCGGAGATCCTGCAGATCGCCAAGAGCCGCGACCTCGATCTGGACGAGCCGACGTACCTCCGGATCATTTCCGATAAGACGGCGTCCCTCCTGTCGACCTGCTGCCAGATCGGGGCCGCCAGCGTCTCCCGCGACGGTTCGCGCGCCGAAATGATGAAGGAATACGGCGAAAATATCGGGATGGTCTTCCAGATCCGCGACGACCTTCTCGATTACACGGGCCGGAAGAGCATCACGGGGAAACCGACGGGGATCGACCTCAGGGAGAAGAAACTCACCCTCCCCCTCATCCATTCCCTCGCTCAGGCGCCGAAGGCGGAGTCCAGACGGATCATCTCGCTCATCAAAAACGGCGCCTCAGGCAAGGACATCCAGAGGATCGTCGAATTCGCCGAAGGGTACGGGGGCATCGAATACGCCCTGAACAAGGCGGGCGAGTATTCCTCCAGGGCGGTCGCCGCGCTGGGAGCCCTCCCTCCCTCGGAATCCAAGAACGCCCTCGGTAATTTCATAACATATATGATGGACCGTACAAAATAGGACGGGGTCGTCTCCGCGCCCGATCCCGCTTTCCTTCTCGTTTTCCCGTTTTTTTCCCCTCTTTTTCAACCTTCCAGCGCCATAGTGACGTAAATCAACCCCCTCTTATCGACTGTTGACCTTTTCTCTATATTCGCCTTGTGAAATTAAGAGAAACCCGTTAAATCAGGGGATAGAACAGGGATTTAAACAGGACTAATCGGGGGACACATGCGAAAACTCAACGCGCTCGTCTACAGCGTGTTTGTTATTCTTCTCACGCCCGGATGGCTAACAGCCGGTTCGGTCATCAACAGGGCCACCGGAAACCTCAACTGGAACACGGCTTCGACCTGGATCCAGAACCGTACCGGGACCGTAACGTTCACCAACGGCAGCATCAACGTTACCGGCACCGGGACATCATTCACGACCGAGCTCCAGGTCGGGAACGTCCTTATGCTCCAGGCCAGTCCCGGCACGGTCCGGGGGACCATCGCAACCATCGTGAGCAACACGCAGTTGACGCTCACCGGCGGCGCCGCCGGGGGTGGTACCGGGACATACGGACGCCAGGCGGTCCCGTCATCCTCCGACGACGTCACGATCGGGAACCCTCTCCTCGCCTCAACGGTAACGATTACGCTGAACACGGTATCCGCGACGGTAAACTCCCTTGCCCTCGCTGGTGGAAGCCGCTCAAACAGACTCATTCATTCCGGAACAAATTCTTTGACGGTAACCGGCAGTGTCACCGTCGCACAACCGACCTCCGATAACCGAACAAACGAATGGCAAATCAACGCCGGAACAGCCTCGGTGGGAGGTTCGCTCTCCCTCGGCGGTACCAACACGACGACCACCCGCATTTCGAGGGTCACACTGACCACAGGATCTCTCGATGTTTCGGGAAACCTCACCTTTAATTCGCCCGCTTCTGTTGCGGGCGTCGCCGTCGTCAACATGAGCGGCGGAAACGGCCAGCTCAGGATCGGCGGCAATCTGACGTTGACGAACGGCTCCGGCACACTCACCCCGGGCACGTCGGGCACCGTCGTCATCGACGGGTCGGGCAGCCAGACCGTTACAGGCGGAAGTTCGATCGCGTTTTTCAATTTTACGGTCGACAAGAGCGCCGGCACGGCCACCCCGGGCTCGAACCTGACGGTCGGCGGGAATCTCTCGGTGCTTACGGGCACGCTCGATCTATCCACGTACAGCGCTAACAGGACTGCGGCGGGCGGGACGATCGCTGTCTCCGGAGGGGCCACGCTCAGGATCGGCGGAACAAATGGATTTCCGTCGAATTATTCAACCGTTTCCCTGAATCCTGCCAGCACAGTCGAATACTACGGTTCCAACCAGACCATAGCCACCGCCGCGTATGGGAATCTCACGCTGGACGGGACCGGCAGCAAGACGATGCCGGCATCCACCCTTACTCTGGGCGGGAATTTCCTGGCGACGGGGACCGCATCCGCCACGGCGCAGGGGTCACTCATGGTCGCGGGCAATTTCACGATCGATCCCGGGGCGACTTTCGACGCCGCGTCGTTCACGCATGAAATAGGGGGCGACTGGAGCAACGGCGGCACGTTCACTCCTTCCACCGGGACAATGGTCATGAATGGGACAGCCGCGCAGTCGATGAGCGGGTCCGTGTTCAACAATCTTACGATCGACAACCCGTCGGATGTCACCATGCTGACGGACGAAACAGTCAACGGGATCCTCTCCGTCGTTTCGGGGCGGCTGATTTCCGGGGCCAATACCGTTTTCCTGGGCTCCTCCGCTGCTCTCGCCGAGTCGCCCGGCGCGACCGTCTTCGGGACGATCACCACCACCCGGAACATCATCGCAACCTCCGGGACGGAATCGTTCGGAGGAATTGGCGCCGCGATCACGCTCCACGGGACGGCACCGGGGAATACCACGGTGACAAGGACGACGGGCACGGCCGCGAGCGGAAACGGCAACAATTCCATCCTGAGAATTTTCGATATCAACCCGGCAGTCAACAGCGGGTTGTTCGCGGACCTGAGCGTCCGGTACGATTACACGGAATTGAACGGACAGGATGCCGCCGCGCTCGAACTCTACAAGTCTACCGACAACGGATCGAGCTGGAAGAACAAAGCCGGATCGTCCGACACCGCGGCCAAGACGATCAACGTCTACGGCCTGAACGGATTTTCAGATTGGACCGCGGCCGACCCCTCCAACAGCCTCGGCAGTCCGGCCACGCCATCCATCTCCCAGATATCGCCCACGCTGAGGAACATCGGAGATGGGACATTCACCCTCACGGTCGACGGGACGGAGTTCGTCAGCGGCAAATCCACCGTCCGGTTTGCCGGGTCCGGGAGAACGACGACGTACGTCGATGAACACCAGGTCACGGCATCCATTCCGGCATCCGATCAGACCGCACCGGGGGACTTTCAGATCACGGTGTTCACGACCGGGGCTGGGAGTTCAAATCTGGAAACGTTGACGGTCGCTCCCAAGATCGTGGCCACAGCCTCCGCCAACGGGTCCATCTCGCCGGTCGGCACGGTCACCGTGGCATTTGGGACAAACCAATCATACACGTTCACGCCGAACACCGGCTACCATATCGACAGTGTCGTCGTTGATGGCGTCAACCAGGGTGCCGTGGCAAGTTACGACTTCACCAACGTCACGGCCAATCATACAATTGCGGCATACTTCTCGATCAACGTCCATACGATTACCGCCACGGCCTCGACCGGAGGCAACATATCGCCTTCGGGCGCGGTGAACGTCAACTACGGATCTAACCAGTCGTTCTCGGTCACCCCGAACACCGGCTACCACATCGATAGCGTGGTGGTCGATGGTGCGAACCAGGGTACTGTGGCAGGTTACGACTTCACCAATGTCACGG
>DATDQD010000216.1:0-14126 GCA_035292425.1 Bacteroidota bacterium | reverse complement strand
GGTCTGCGCCGGCGTCTTCCCCTCGCAGAATATCACCTCGGGGAACCCGTGCCTCAACTGCCGGTGATGGTCGACGGCGGCGAAGCCGAGCGACTCCGTCCGGAGCGATGCGATCGCCCGCACGACCTCCGATTCCGAAATCTTCCCCTGCTTGAATTCTTTCAGGAGGCGCTGTATCTCAGTCTTTGTCACTCTTCTATCACACTTCCGGGCTGATTGACGGGTGAAGGAATGCGCGCGGTGCTAAAAAAGGCGCAGAAATATAGCCTTTTCCGGAGGGAGAATCAAGGAAGATCGCCCGGCGACCCCGGCGCCGACCCCGGCGGTCTTATTGGAAGTTTCTCTATTTTTACGTATTTTTTTCGGACAACTGATCACTTTTCCCCCTGTCCCAGGCTTGCTCATTTACGTTTTCGCGCTGATTTTCGGCTTCTTTGTTGGTTCCCTCCCGACCACGTATCTCCTCTTAAAATGGAGGAGAGAGATGGATATCCGGAACGAGGGCACGGGCAATGTCGGCACGATGAACGTCTACGAGGTCACCAACTCGCGGGCCCTCGGCATCGCGGTGCTGGTGATCGATGTCCTGAAGGCGGTGGCCGCGGTTCTCATCGCACGGGAGATCTTCGGCGAAGGGTTCTGGACGATGGGAGTGGCCGGACTCGGCGCGACGCTCGGGCATAATTACAACCCGTGGCTCGGGTTCAAGGGGGGACGGGGACTCGCGACGACGCTCGGAGTCAGCCTCGTGCTCGGCTGGGTGATCGCGGCGGCCTGGTTGCTGGCCTATGCCACCGTTTATGCGGCACGGAAGGACATTCATACCGGCAACATCGCGGCGACGATCGTCATGCCGGTCGTTCTCGCGGTGATCCCCGGAGCCACGATGATCGCTCTCGTCCCGGGTGCGGCGCCTCTCGACATCGTGTTGCTTTCGGTCTGCATGGCCATACTGATTTTACTCGGTCACTTCAGCGTCATATCACAGTTCTTCAAATCATCAGTCACCCATCAATGAATGATCAATGAAACCCGACCTCGATACTATCCTGGAACTCTCCGAGATGGCCCGTCAGATCCGCAGGGACCTGATGAAGATGCTTCTCATCTCCAAATCGGGACACTCGGGGGGGCCGCTGGGCCTTGCCGATGTTTTCACGAGTCTTTATTTCCACATTCTGAAGATCGACCCCAAACGGCCGGCCATGCCGGAGCGGGATTACTTCTTCCTTTCGGCCGGGCACCTCTGCCCGGTCTGGTACGCGACGCTCGCGCGCAGGGGATACATCCCGATCGACGAGCTGAAGACCCTGAGAAAAATCAACGGCCGACTGCAGGGGCATCCCGCGCCGGCGTACACGCACGGCGTGCCGGGGGTCGAGATCGCCTCGGGCGCGCTCGGACAGGGCCTCTCGATCGCCGTCGGATGCGCGATCGGACTGCGCCTCGATAAGAAGCCGAACAGGGTGTTCTGCCTGATGGGCGACGGCGAGCTTGACGAAGGCCAGATCTGGGAAGCCGCGATGACCGCGGCCCACCACAGGGTGGACAACCTCATCGGCATCGTGGACAGGAACTACTGCCAGATCGACAACCGTACCGACAAGGTGATGGAACTCGAACCGCTCCCCGAGAAGTGGGCGTCATTCGGGTGGCACGTGCTGGAGTGCGACGGGAACGACATCGGACAATTTATTTCGACGGTGGAGCAGGCAAAGGCGCTCAGGGCCAAGCCGACCGTGATCATCGCGAAGACGTTCATGGGCAAGGGCGTGTCGTTCATGGAAGACAACTACAAGTGGCACGGCAATCCCCCGAACGAAGAACAGGCGAAGCAGGCGCTGAGCGAACTGGCGCCGACCAAATACGGGGATTTCGTCGAGTTCGAATGGGAGAAAGCTCCCGTGGAAGCGGGGGTGCGATCATGACGAAATTACATTCACGCGAACTGAAGGCCACGCGCCTCGGGTTCGGTGAAATGCTCGTCGAGCTGGGGAAGGAAAACCCCGACGTGGTGGTGGTGGGCGGGGACGTGACGGGATCGGTCCGCACCGATCTTTTTGCAAAGGAATTCCCCGACCGGTTTATCAGCGTGGGAGTGGCGGAGCAGGACATGATGTGCACCGCCGCGGGGCTCGCGGTCGCAGGGAAAATACCGTTCGCGTCGACGTACGGCGAGTTTGCGACCGGCCGGCCGTTCGATCAGGTACGCCAGTCGATCGCCTACAGCAGAGTCCCGGTAAAGATCTGTGCATCCCACTGCGGCATCACCGTGGGCCCCGACGGCGCCACGCACCAGTCGCTCGAGGACATCGCCACGATGACGACGCTCCCGCACATGACCGTGGCGACCCCGTGCGATTACCTCGAAACCCGTAAAATGATCCGCGCGACGTTGACCTGGAACCATCCCATATACATCCGGTTCTTCAGGGACAACACGCCGGTCTTCACCGACGAATCGACCCCGATGATTTTCGGGAAGGCGAATACGCTTATCCAGGGAAATGACGTGACCGTGATCGCCTGCGGGCTCCAGGTGTGGGAAGCGATCCTCGCCGAGGAGGAGCTCTCGAAGGACGGTATCAGCGTCCGGCTGGTGAACATGCACACGATCAAGCCGATCGACCGCGACGCGATCGTGAAGGCCGCGAAGGAGACGGGCGCCATCGTGACCGCCGAAGACCACCAGAGGCACGGAGGGTTGGGCGGAGCGGTGGCCGAGGTGCTGGCCGAGACGCTCCCCACGCCGATGGAGTTCGTCGCGGTGAATGACACGTTCGGCGAATCGGGCGGCGGGGCGGAGCTGATGAAGAAGTACGGCATCGCGAAGGACGACATCGTCCGGGCGGTGAGGAAAGTGCTCCGGAGGAAAAAATAATCCAGCGGCCCGGCACGCGCACACTCGCTTGAGTGTGCGGAATCGAACGGGCGGGCGGAAACGCGCGGCAGGCATCGGGGGCCCGCGCGGAAAGGATGGGTAAGGCAATGAAATTTCTTGGATGGATGCTGTTGTTCCTCGCGGCGATCGGGTCCGGGTTCTGGATGGCGTCGCGCTATTACGGTGCTGATGCCGCCGCAGGCCCCGCGGCCGGCGACGCCGGCGGAGGGACGCAACAGGATTCCGGCGCGGAACCGGTCTGGTCCCCGACGGTCTACCAGGACGGCCGGGCCGGCGGCGCCGTGCGGGATTCCCTCTCGAATCAATTATACTCACAACGCTCGAACGCCATTACCAGTGTGGTGGCCGGCGCCAGCCCGGCGGTCGTCGGCATCAACGTCACCGAGGTCCGCGAGTACCGGGCGTGGACCCCCTGGGGCGACGATCCATTTTTTAGCCAGTTCTTCGGCGGGAACCGGACCTACAGGCAGGAAGTGAAGGGACTCGGGTCGGGGTTCATCATCTCGCCCGACGGCTACATTCTCACCAACGACCACGTCGCCGGCAACGCCAGGACCATCACCGTCATGCTCACCGACAAGGAGAAGTACAGCGCAGAGCTGGTGGGGACCGATCTCCTCTCCGACATTTCGCTGTTGAAAATCGAAGGTCAGAATTTTCCCTTTATCCCGCTCGGCAATTCCGACGACGTCCTCATCGGCGAGTGGGTGATCGCCCTCGGCAACCCCTTCGGGCTCTTCGAGATCAGCGACAAGCCGACCGTCACCGTCGGGGTGGTGAGCGCCACCGGCATGAACCTCCAGGCGGGCGGCGACCGGTACTACCGGAACATGATCCAGACCGACGCGTCGATCAATTCGGGGAACAGCGGCGGGCCGCTCGTGAACACCCTGGGCGAGGTGATCGGCGTGAACGCCGTCATCTTTACGCCGAACCAGGGGAGCATCGGCCTCGGGTTCGCGATCCCGATCAACAAGGTGAAGAAGGTCGTCGAGGAGCTCCGCGTCAAGGGGAAGATCGAGCGCAACTTCTGGACCGGCCTGAAGGTGCAGACGGTGGACGCGCGCGTGGCGCGCTACTTCGACCTCGCGAAGGCCGAGGGAGTCATCATCAGCGAGGTGCAGGCGGGGAGTCCCGGAGCCGCGGCGAAACTCAAACCGGGCGACATTATTCTCGAGACGAACGACGAGCCGGTGAAAGACGAAGAGACGCTGATCGCGATCCTCTCCGAAAAGAGGGCCGGCGACGTGCTGAAATTGAAAATCCTGCGCGAGAAGAAAATGATGAACGTCTCGCTCCAGCTGGAAAGGCGGTCCGAATGATTCAGCGATATACCCGCAAGGAGATGGGCGACCTCTGGTCGGAACGCGCGAAGTTTCAGGCCTGGCTCGACATCGAGATTCTGGCCGCAGAGGCGCAATCGAAGCTCGGCATCGTCCCTCCGGAGGCCGTAAAGGTCATCCGGAAGAAGGCGAAATTCGACCCGGCGCGGGTTGAGGAGATCGAGCGCGAAACGAAGCACGACGTGATCGCATTTCTGACCAATGTGGGGGAATATGTCGGCCCCGAGTCGCGGTTTATTCATCTGGGGATGACGTCGTCGGACGTGCTCGACACCGGCCTGGCGATTCAGATGAAGCAGTCGGCGGAGCTGCTCCTGAAGGATCTGGCGGCGCTCGCCGCGGTCTTGAAGCGCCGGGCGAAGGAGTTCAAGAAGACCGTGATGATCGGCCGGACGCACGGCATCCACGCCGAGCCGACCACGTTCGGGCTCAAGTTTGCGTTATGGTACGACGAGACCCGCCGCAACATCGTCCGCCTCGGACACGCCCTCGAGACGATCTCCGCGGGGCAGATATCGGGCGCGGTCGGGACGTACGAGCATATCGACCCGTCGGTGGAGCGGTACGTTTGCGAGAAGCTCGGACTCAGGGCGGCTTCCATCTCCAGCCAGATTTTACAGCGCGACCGGCACGCGGAGTTCATGACCACACTGGCCGTCATCGGGAGTTCGCTCGAGAAATTTGCGACGGAAATCAGGCTTTTGCAGAAGACAGAGGTCCTGGAGGCCGAAGAGTATTTTTCGAAGGGCCAGAAGGGCTCATCCGCGATGCCGCACAAGCGCAACCCGATCACGTGCGAACGGATCGCGGGACTCTCGCGTATCCTCCGCGGGAACGCGCTTGCCGCGATGGAGAACGTCGCCCTCTGGCATGAGCGGGACATTACCCATTCGTCGGTGGAGCGCATCATCATACCCGACAGCTGCATTCTGCTGGATTACATGCTGACCACATTCACGAAAATCATCGACCAGCTCCTCGTCTATCCCGAAAACATGACGAAGAACATCGAGCTGACGCACGGGCTGGTGCATTCGCAGGCGATGCTCCTGGCGCTGACCGGCAAGGGGATGAAGAGGGAGGACGCCTACGCCATCGTCCAGAAGCATGCGATGGAGACCTGGAGGACGAAGAAGCCCTTCAAGTCGCTCATCTCCGCCGACCCGAAAGTGAAAAAACTGCTCTCAAAGAAAGAGCTCGACGCCGCGTTCGACGCGAAGAAGGCGCTGGCGAATGTAGATTATATTTTCAAGAGGGTGGGGATTTGAGGTGTGATCTTTGCGGAAAAGTTGGTGCGAGGATAAGGCGGGGGGGTTTGGAAAGGGTTTTGCTCGAGGATCCTGAGAAGAGTTTCAGCCCGGGATTTCAGGCCTGACGAACTGAGTTTCTTGGCATCTTTTTGTGCCTTTTTGGTGCAGACGAGTGTCCATTTGTCCAGGAAAGCACCCGAGAGCACTTCTCCACGGGGGTCTCTAGCCCACGCCTGATGGATTCGCGCATTTTCGGAATCGACAGAAGATGCAGAGTTTCCTGGATAGATCGCCAATCGTCATATGATATTAATACGCTCGAAAACTCTTTCCCCTTGATCCGAATCGGTTTATGGGGTTTTTGGGATTCGACTAAAAGTTTCGAGATGTTGGCTTTTGTTGCAGTAACCGTTCGCATAATTTAATTTTTCTCCGTGTTGATAATATACTCGTTTATGAGAGTATTGTCAATGGGGCTATCACACCAATTCCAGAACGACTATGAAAAAATTCCAGAACTTCATCAACGGGAGGTGGGTCGACGCAAAGTCGGGAAGGACGTTCGAGAACCGCAATCCCGCCAACTGGGACGAGCTGGTCGGCACGTTCCCCAAGTCGGGGAAGGAGGACGTCGAGGAGGCGGTGAAGGCCGCCCGGAAGGCGTTCGACGCGTGGCGGCTGATGCCGGCGCCGAAGCGGGGCGATATTCTGAAGACGGTCGGCGACATCATGGTGCGCCGCAAAGAAGAAATTTCGATCTTGATGACCCGCGAGATGGGGAAGGTCCTCACCGAAACCCGCGGCGACACGCAGGAAGGCATCGACACTGCCTACTACGCGGCCTCCGAGGGACGCCGGCTCTTCGGGCACACCGTTCCCTCGGAACTTCCGAACAAGTTCAACATGGCCCTGCGCGTCCCGATCGGCGTGGCGGGTATCGTCACCCCCTGGAACTTCCCGATGGCCATCCCCACCTGGAAGATCTTCCCGGCATTGCTTTGCGGCAATACGGTGGTGTTCAAGCCGGCGTCCGATACGCCCGCCACGGCGACGCTGCTCGTTGAAATCCTGATGGAAGCGGGCGTGCCCGCAGGCGTGGTGAACATCGTTCACGGCGGCGGCGGAGAGGTGGGCAACGCCATCGTGGGTCACGACGATGTGGACCTGGTGAGCTTCACCGGCTCGACGGCGGTCGGCAAGAAAATTTCCGAGATGGCGAGCAGAACACTGAAGCGGGTGTCGCTGGAGCTCGGCGGAAAGAACGCCCAGATCGTGATGGACGACGCCGATATCGCTCTGGCGATCGACGGCGTACTCTGGGGCGCGTTCGGCACCACCGGACAGCGCTGTACCGCCACCAGCCGGCTGCTGCTGCACGACAGGATCCACGACAAGTTCATGAGCGGGCTGGTGCAGCGCGTGAAGAACCTGCGCCTCGGCGACGGGCTCGACCCGGAGACCCAGGTGGGGCCGTGCGTGAACGAGGCTCAGAGAAACATCGTGCAGGAATACGTGGAGATCGGCAACAGGGAAGGCGCCAAACCGGTCTGCGGCGGAACGGTCGCGACCGGCGGCGCACTCTCCAAGGGCTGGTTCTACGAGCCGACCATCTTCACCGACGTCAAGCCCTCGATGCGCATCGCCAAAGAGGAGATCTTCGGGCCGGTGCTGTCTGTCATTAAGATCCGTTCGATGGAAGAGGGAATTTCGGTCCTGAACGACACCATCTACGGCCTCTCGAGCTCGGTCTACACGAGGGACGTCAACAAGGCGTTCCAGGCGATACGGGACATCAAGGCGGGCATTACATATATTAACGGCCCGACCATCGGCGCCGAAGCGCACATGCCGTTCGGCGGTGTAAAACAAACAGGCAACGGCCACCGCGAAGGGGGCTGGACGGTGTTCGAGTTCTTCTCCGAATGGAAGACCGTCTACGTGGACTACAGCGGCAAGCTCCAGAGAGCGCAGATCGATACCTGATCACACCAAACCGCTCCATGGCACCCCTGTCCGGGGACGGGGGTGCCCTCGTTTGTACGATCGAACTTTATTTCAACACCAGCATTTTCTTCGCTTCGCTGAACGACCCCGCCGTTATCCTGTACACATAGACACCGCCCGGCAGGCCGGCGGCGTCGAACGACACAGTCCTGTACCCCGCCTCCCTGAGTCCGTCCACCAGCACCGCCACCTCCTGCCCCAGCAGGTTGAAGACCGAGAGCCTTACATATCCTGCGGCCGGCAGGGCATACCCGATTCTCGTGACCGGGTTGAAGGGGTTCGGGTAGTTCTGACCCAGCGCGTACAATAGGGGGATGGCCGGATCGTCCTCATCCACGTCCGTAATCGTCTTTTTCACCACGGCATTCACCGTGGCGCCGAGGCTGTCGACCGAGAGGCCGGTCAGGGCCAGGGAATCGAATCCCGAACCGGAGACCGCGATGGTATACGGCCCCGACGGGATCCGGGCGGAGTACGCGCCGTCGGTCCCGGAACTCGTCACCGTCGTGCCGCCGCCGGCATAGAGCGTCACGGTGGCGTTCGGCACACCCTGCAGGCCTCCCCCCGTGCCGACCTCATAGATCGTACCCGAGACATTCCCAGAGTCCCCTCCGCCGCCGGGAGGCGGAAGACCGGCAGTATCGGGTTCAAGCAGGATGTCGAAGACCAGGTCCTGCGAACCGAGGTCGGCGACCCTCGTGTAGGACTGCCTGAACCCGCTCATCCAGGCGATCACCACGTAGATCTCGTTGCCCGGGATGATCCCCGTTATCTCATAAGAGCCGTCGGGCGCCGTCGATGTCGGGAACGGGATCGAATCGGGGATCAGGACGTGGACCGTTATGTCGGCCCCGGAAAGGGGCCCGAGGGTGGTCGAGTTTTTCACGGTCCCCGTCAGGGAACCGGCGTGCACGGTCGAGGCGGACAACGCCATCAGGCCGAGCACAAAGGCCGCGATCATGGATCGTCTATGCATGGTTCATCTCCTCCGTCATGGTTGTATGTTGATGACACCCGGCGGCCGCGCCCCGGGACATTTCACGGCCTCGAAGGTGCCGGTATATCCGACCCCCGCGAACGTAATGACCTGCCATCGCCCCGCGTACCTTTCCCCGTTCAACTCTCCGTAGAGGACCACGTTATTGTCGACATAGTCGGGATTCAGGTTCAGCCAGACGACCCTGCCGTCGACCCCGCCTTCGAACGTCCCCATCCCGATCTGTGGCCCGTATCCCCCCGGACCCTGGAGTCGCCACACTCCCGACACTGACGTCGAATCCATCCGGAGGAACGTGAGCGTTCCCTGGATCAGCGGGGAACCGGAACTGTCATACCCGGTGTACCGGTAGTCGCCCAGGAGCGCCGTGTCCCCGGGATGTGGCCAATAGGGTGATTCCCTCCGGAAACCGAGGACGAGCATCGTCCCGACATCCTCATCCCTGACGAGCAGATAGAGTACGTCGCCCCGGGCGCATACGCAGGCGAGACAGACGGCCTGATATTTGGGAACCGAAATGATGTCGGTAACCTCCACTCCGAGCCGGGCGTAATATTCCCTGACGATCGCGTTCTGCGAGCCCTTGTCCTGCGGGTACGCCGAATAATTGTTCCCGTGCCGCTCGAGCCAGTCCTCCTCCCAGGGGTTCCCCAGGCACTGGATCGGCTCGGTCGCGACCCATGTCCGGTCGGGCGGCAGGATGCCGCCTCCCCCGTCGCACGAAGGGAAGAGGGCGAGGCCGGCGACGGTGAAAAGCGCGAGTGCGGCTTTTTTCAGATATCGTATGATCGCGTTCATTGGAATGTTCCTCCACCGAATTTGACACGTACACTGAGCGTAGGATACTTCGGAAAGAGACTTCCCTCCCTCACGGTCGCCACCCATTTTTGCCGTATGTCGGGGGTGTCGAGCAGGCGCCAGTCGAAGAGATCGAGCACTCCGTAGGCGTTCCGCATCCTGATCGAGAGCTCGACCGGGGTTGTCGCGAACATGAACATCCCGGTGACGCCGAGCTCGATGCGCTGGAATCCGGCAAGGCGGCTCCCGTTGAAATCGTACACATTCAGCGGCCCCACGCTGGTCTGCCTGTTGATGATCTGGTTGAACGAGGGAGACTGGTCAGACGCCACCACCGCCAGGACGTCGGCGGTCACACCGCCGCCGAACCCGTATTCGATGCTCGCCGCCGCCTCGTGCCGGCGTTGAAAGCGCGGAACGAATGAAACTCCCCCGTTGAGCGAGTCAAACTGCTGCCTCACCCACGAGAGGTCGTACCTCAGAAACCCGGCCAGCCGGCCCTCGCGTTTCCGCAGGGTCCACCGCACGCCCCAGGCCTTCTCGTCGCCGAGCACGACCGCATCCTCGATGCTTTCATCCGGGACAGCCCCGGCGCCGGGGCGAAAATCGTGGACATTCCCCGTGAGGCGGTAGTATGCGTCCGCTCCGAGGGACCAGCCGCGCGCGTCGAAATGCCGTTCGGCGCCGATCGACCCCTGCAGCGCCGTCTGGGGCCGCGCCCGCGCGGTGGAGGGATACCAGAACAGGGCCGGATAAAAGAGGAAGATGCCGCTCTGCCGGTACGGGTGGACGAACTGCGTCACGGAAGAAAGAGAGCCCTGCACAGTGAAATCGTCGCCGGCCGACACGAGCAGGCTGAAGCGCGGGTCCACCGCGGAGAAGGAGCCCTCCCTCCCGGTGAAGCTCGCCGCACGGGCCCCGATCTCGGCGAGCACCGAGGGGAGCAGTTTCCACCGGTCCTGCAGATGGACCGACAGTTCCCAAGACGCGGTCCGGTCCCACGGGAGGACCGCGCCCTGGCTTGAGAACTGGTTCACGTCGCCCGACATGGCGTGACGGATCAGGCTGACGCCGCCGATGATAGTGTGCCAGCCGTCGTAGTAGTGCTCGGCATCGGCCCGGAGCGAAATATCACCGACCCTGTATTCCGACCGGTACGACGTGTCGACCCCCGTGCGGAGGTCGGCCAACCTGTGGTCGGCCGTGAAGTCGTACCCCGTGAAACCGGAAGACGCCTGCAGGAAAAGCGACGGCAGGACGATTCCCGCCCACCGGAGCGAGAGTGAGGCATTCCGCCAGACGATCCGGTTGTCCAGCGCGGCGAAAGAATTTCCAGGGGCGTTCGCGTACGCATCCCTTCCGAAAAATCCCGTGAGAGAGACCCGGTCGGCGGGGGAACTCCGCCACGTCAATTTTCCGATCAGTTCGGCGAAGTGCGCATCCGACCGCCTCTCATCGCCGTACAACTCCGGGAGGCCGATGTCGGGATAACCCGCCCGGCCGGAGAGAAGGAACGTGGTCGACCCGATCATCGGGCCATTGAGCACGAGAGAGGAACCCTGTGTGCCGCCGGCGGCGATCCCGGAGAGGCCCGCCATCGAACCCTCCCGCAATGAGAGATCGAGAATGCCCCCGATCCTGCCGCCATAGACGGGGGGAAGGCCCCCCTGCCGCAACCGGATATCGTTCAGGGCTTCATCGTTGAATGTGGACACCACTCCGCCCTGGTGCGCGGGATCGTAAATCCTCTCGCCCTCGATGAAGTACTGGTGATGATCGGAGGGGGTCGAGGGGATATACGTCCCCCCGGACACTCCTTCGGCGATCGCGAAGCCGGAGCGTTCCGCCCGGACGATCACCTCCGGCATCAGAATTTCTTCCGGCGATAATGTAAACGCCATCTCCGCGTCGGTCCCCGGGAGGACCTCGCAATTCCGCAGGAGTGGAGCATACCCCACACTCTTCACCGTAACGCGGTATTTCCCGGGGGGTACATGACGGAGGGAGAAAAACCCGTATGCGTTCACGGGCATGCTCCGCATCGGCGCCGGAGCGGTACCGCCGGTCCCTTCGACCCTGTCGGACCGGTTAGCCGGGATAGAATAGAGGAGCACCGCGGCATCGCCGATCGCCTCGCCTGTTGTGGAATCGCTGACCGTGCCCCAGAGGGTGCTTCCCCTGGGCGTTTCGGGAACCGGACGCTTCATGATGATGTACTGCCGGCCGGCTTTTCTCCACGAAAGGGGAGTGCCGAGGAGCATCCGGTCGAGGAGTTCTTCGATCGTGCATTCGTCGCAGTGGACCGAGACGCTCTCGGCGCTGACGTCGCTGTCCATGTAGACGACCGGCACCCCGTACCCCGCGATGAGGCTGTCGATCGCCGGGCGCAGGCCTGAGCGATCGAGGTGAAGAACGATGGCCCGCTCCTGTGCTTGCGCCGCGGGGACGAAGAGGAGGGCGATCAGCGCAAAAGCCGGCAGGCAGCACGACAGGTCGCCGGTTCCGACCCGGGCCCGCACCCTGATGAAACCCCGCGGGTTAATACAGGATATACTTCCCGTTCTCATGCCTGTATTGTCCGCCGGTCAGCGCGCAGAGCGTGGAGAGTACGCTCCCGATGTCCCTCGCCTCGAAGACGCCGGAAATGCTCGTCCCGGCAAGCGCGCTATTTTCGATTGTGATTTCGACGTCAAACGTATTCCTCAGTTCCTCGCAGACCGAGCGGATGTCCATGCTCGTGAACATCAGCTTCCTCTCCGTCCAGCCGGGGTATCCGGTGTATTCCATGGCCCGCACGGGCGGGGGAGGAATGTTCCGGACGCCCTGAAGGACCTGGCCCGCCGCAAGCGACACGGCGGTATCTTTCCCGGGGAGGTCGACGAGTGTCCTCACCGATCCTTCGGTGACGCCCACCTGGTAGCGGTCGTCCCGGACACGGACGTTGAACCGGGTTCCGGTGACGGTGACGGATCCGGCACCGGTCGCAACGGTAAACGGCGCATCGCTTTTACGGATCCTGAAGAACGCCTCACCGGTGAGTGTGACTGCGCGCCGTTCACGGAATCCCGACGGATCGAACTCGAGCGCGCTGGTGTGATTCAATATGACCTCCGAGCTGTCGGGGAGCGTGACGCTCAGTTGTTCACCCCGGGATGTCGTGAAGCGACTCGGGGCCTGCCGGCCGTGCGGGGGGAGGGAGAAGAGGAGCAACGCAATGCCCGCCACGGCAACCGAGGCGGTGGCGAGGGCAAACCGCGCCCGCGCGGGACGAAGGGTCCGTTGAACGATCGCCGGACGGTCGACCCGACCGGCGGATGAGATGCCAGGTTGGTCGATGGCCCGTTCCAGCCGGGACCACTGGCGGTGCGTCTCCGCCGGAGTCTCCTTCAGGGGCTTGAGCGCAGATGAGACAAGCCGGTCAATATCCGCATCATGGCCGTCACCGCGCGGACCGCGTCGGTTGAAAAAAAATCTCATCCTACAGCTCCTCCTTCCACGGCACAACATCGGCGATCTCCAGGCTGCAGAGGTCGAAGAGAATATCTCCGTAACTGAACTGGTCGATGTTCCCCTGAAGCCGGACGATGATGGTGTCGACGCTGTGGGAGTCAATCGTCTCCGTCAGGGAGGCGAACGCCCAGGTCGTGTCGGAAAAATGGAAATACTGTCGGAAGGTATCCACCCCGGCCGTCCTCGTCGTGAGTATCATACTGCCGCCGGCGAACATCTGCCCGCTCCTCACCGCTTTTCCCCAGGCGGAGAGCTGATAACGATGGACGCCCCGCCGCGGAACGGCGGCGTAAGAGACTGTGCCGGGGACCGTCCATTGGTTTCGCAGTTTTAAGGAGTACGAGCCGCCATCGGGCGGAACGTCCCTCGAAAAACCGACGTCGGCGGTGTCGCCGCTGTTCGACGTCCAGCCCTCCAGTGAAGGCACGCCATTCTTTTCGAACGAACTGTTTGTGATAAGGATGAAGCCGTCTGGGGGACCGAAGCCCGAGTCAAAACAGCCGGTTGTCGCCATGAGCAGAATCAGGAGCAGGAATGCGAGAATCCCGCCGATCCCTGGGAATGCTGATTTTCCGGCCATAATTGTCCTCCGATATACTCTATACGACCATGCCCCCGGTTACACCTATCCTCCCCGGGAGATATATTTTGGCGGTATCGCGCATTTTCCGGGATCTCGATTGCCGTTCATCGCCCGAATAAATATCTTTCACCGGAGACGGCCCCATGACGGATTCTGAACACGATGAGAAGCGGCTCCTGGAGAGAGTCAGGGCAGCCGATACGGCGGCGTTCAAAATCCTCTTCGAGAAATACCAGCCGGTCCTGTTCAGGTACCTCGCGGGCCGACTCCGCGACGCGGACCTCGCCCACGACATCGTCCAGGAGACGTTCGTCAGGGTGTGGGAGCGCCGTTCCGGATTAAAACCTCATCTTCCTTTCTACCCCTACATCCATCGTATCGGCACAAACCTTCTCAAAGACCACCTCAAACACGCGGAAATCAAATCACGGTACGCTAACGAAACGAAGGAGGCGTTATATCCCGAAGCATCCCGGCCGGAGGATATGCCGGGCGGGGATGCGCTCGACGCGCGCGCCCTCGAGGAGAAAATACATGAGATTGTGAACGAACAGCTTGGAGAACGTTGCAGGATGGTCTTCCTCCTGAGCAGGGTGGGGGGGAAGACGAACGGAGAGATTGCGGTAATGCTCGACCTCAGCATCAAAACGGTCGAGAATCAGATTACGCACGCGCTGAAGGTGCTCAGGAAAGGACTTCGGATGGTGCGGTAGGGGCCGGGCTCACCCGGTTAAGAAGA
>DATDQD010000215.1:0-7478 GCA_035292425.1 Bacteroidota bacterium | reverse complement strand
AGGACCGCCCGACCGATGGCGGCGTTGTCGCCGGGAGTGCCGCCGGCGACCCCGGCCAGGCCCGGTCTGGTGGAGAGGCCGAATGTTTCGGGAACCACCGTGTATCGTTTCTGTCCCTGATGATGACGGATCTCCCTGATGACCGTGGGTCCCGCAGGGGACACTTCGTCGAGGCCGTCCGTCGAGCTGAGGACCATTGCCGCCGCCGGTTTCATCTCCCGGAACAACGCGGCGAGCGTGTCCGCCGCCGTGCCGTTGAAAGCCCCGACCACCTGGCGGCGGACCCCTGCCGGATTTGCGAGGGGTCCGAGCAGGTTGAAACAGGTGCGGATGCCGAGTTCCGACCGGGGTTTGGATGCGTATTTCATGGCAGGATGATAGAGGGGCGCAAAGAGAAATCCCACGCCGAGCGTATTGATGCATGCCTCCATCGTGTCCGGAGAGACATCGATGTTGACGCCGAGTTCCCTCAGGACGTCGGCGCTTCCCGACCTGCTCGATACCGACCGGTTGCCGTGCTTGGCCACCGTGACGCCCGCGCCGGCAACCACGAATGCCGCGAGGGTGGAGACGTTGAACGTCCCCAGCCCGTCACCGCCCGTGCCGCAGAGATCAACGGCGTCGGGATCGTCGACGCGAATGCGCCGCGCCCGTTCACGGAATGCGTCGAGGAACCCCAGCAGTTCCTCGGGATGGTCGCCCCGTGATCTCAGGGCGGTGAGGAATCCGCCGATCTGCGCCTCGGTCGCGCGACCATCCATGATGGTGCCCATCGCCGCGGATGCCTCGTCGCGCGTGAGGAGTTGACCCTCCACAATCCTG
This sequence comes from Bacteroidota bacterium, assembly GCA_035292425.1. Taxonomy (GTDB): domain Bacteria; phylum Bacteroidota; class Ignavibacteria; order UBA10030; family SZUA-254; genus SZUA-254. The sequence continues at coordinate 6,656 of DATDQD010000215.1, read as the reverse complement.
GCGATACAGTATTTTAAATCACCTGTCATTGGGGGGCGCGAGCCAGTTTTCAATGATCAGGCGCCCGGCGGGCGTCAGGATCGATTCAGGGTGGAACTGGAGCCCCCGGACGGGATGGCTGACGTGTCTGACGCCCATAATCGTGCCGTCCGGGGTCTCCGCAGTGACGCGTAGGCAATCGGGGAGGCGATGGCGGGAGATGACGAGGGAATGATACCTGCCCGCCTCGAAGGGATTGTCGATCGCGCGGAAAATGTCCTCGCCGCCGTGGAAAACCGGTGAGGAACGCCCGTGGACGCATTCTTCGTGCCTGATGATGTCAGCCCCGTACGCGTACCCGATCGCTTGATGCCCGAGGCAGATGCCGAGAATCGGGATCGATCCGCCGTAACGCCGGACGAGTTCGACAATCACGCCCGCCGTTTCGGGTCTCCCGGGACCGGGCGACAGGACAATCCCTTCGGGGGTCATCCCGCCGACATCGCCGGGTCTGATGGCATCGTTCCTGACCACTTTGACTTCCTTTCCGGCCATCCCGAACAGATGGGCCAGGTTGTACGTGAAGGAATCGTAATTGTCCACGAGGAGGATCACCGGTCGATCTCCTTCGCGAGCCGGATGGCCTCGAACAGGGCGAGCAGCTTATGACGGATTTCCTCCGTCTCCCGGCAGGGATCGGACAGCGCGACGATTCCGGCGCCGGCCTGCAGGTGGATCTGCCCGCGGTATGTCATGATCGTGCGGATCGAGAGGCAGAAATCCATGTTGCCGCCGAGGTCGAAGTAACCCGCAGCCCCGGAATAGAATCCCCTGCGCACGCTCTCGAGTTCGTCGATGATCTCCATGGCGCGGATCTTCGGGGCCCCGGATACCGTCCCGGCAGGGAAGAGCGCACAGAGGGCGTCCACGGGCCCGATACCGGGGAGGACCCTGCCGCCCACGTGGGAAACGATATGCATGACGTGGGAAAATTTTTCGACCGACATCAGCCGGTCAACGACGACAGTTCCGCACCGGCAGACCCGTGAGAGATCGTTCCGCCCGAGATCGACGAGCATGAGGTGCTCCGCCCGTTCCTTCGGGTCGGCGAGGAGCCCCGCTGAAACCTCCTCATCCTGGGCGGGGGTGCGTCCCCTCGGCCGGGTACCCGCGATCGGAACGTGTTCGAGGTGGTCGCCGGTCATCCGGGCGAGCATTTCCGGCGATGAGCCGAGAAGTACCGTTTCGCCGATATCCATGTAGAAGTGATAGGGGGACGGGTTGATCATCCTGAGCGCCCTGTAGACCTGGAACGGATCACCCTCGTATGCGACGGTTGCCCGCTCCGAGAGGACCACCTGGAAAATTTCCCCGGCACGGATGTATTCCTTCGCCCTGGCGACTTTTTCCGGAAACTTTCCGAGGTCATAACGGATTTCATCGGCGTCGAACGAGGGGCGGGGGCGATCGGCTTGTGGGCCCGGCCGTCGGAGGGCGCCGCGGAGCGATTCCAGCAGTCCCGTAAGAGCGGCGTACTGTTCCTGCGGATTGCGGCGATCCCCGGGATCGGTGTTGACGATCAGCTGTACCCGGTGCGTGACATGATCGAAGACAACCAGGCTGCCGAAGAGACCGAGGATGCTGTCGGGGGCCCCGGTCATGTCTTCCACACTGCAGGGTATCCTCTCGACGGTCCGGACTTCATCGTACCCGAAGAATCCGACGAGCCCGCCGGCGAGCCGGGGAAGATCATCGTCGGGGTGCCGCCGATGGGAGGAAAGCAGCTCCGCCGCAGCCTCGAAGATGCCCGCGCGCGAGACCGGTTCCTCACCGTTCCGGCGCACGGTCGTCATTTTCCCTCGGGATTCAAGGATCGTGGTCGGATCGAACCCCAGGAACGAAAAGCGTCCGAGGTGCTCGCCTCCCTCGACACTCTCGAGGAGAAACGATCCCCGGCCTGATCCCCGGAGCGCCATGTACGCGGAGACGGGCGTCAGCGTGTCCCCGGGGATCGTGGTCGAGACGGAAACGACGAAGCCCCCTCGGAGCCGTGCATCAAATGTGTCGTATTCTGGTCTTATCATCTGTGTAAAAATAAAAAAGCCCTTTCCGTGTTCCGGAAAGGGCTTGAAAAAGTGGCGACTGGAGAGATCAGGGGGTCATTTTCTTGCTGCCGGAACTGAGGAAAATGGCAACGCGCCACCACATGCCGTAGATGGCAGGGGCGACGTCTGGAAGATTCTGAAGCTGGTGAATTCCGGTCATGGTTCCAGTATGATAAAATAAAACGCGATTGTCAAGGGCCTCCCAAAAAATATTTCTCCCGGTAACCCCGGAACGGTTCATGCCCGGTATAAGTGATAAAGCATCAGGTAAATCATGACCCCCGTGACCGAAACATAGACCCAGACCGGGTACGTCCACTTCACGACCGACTTGTGCCGGTCGAACCTGGAGCCGAGCGCGTGATAGAGCGCGAATCCGACCAGAGGGACATTCACCACCGCGAGGAGGGTGTGGGAGGTCAGCAGGGTGAAATAGAAGGGCCGGATGAGCCCTTGCCCCGTGAAATTCGTCGCTCCGTGGAAATAATGGTAGACGAGGTACGATACGAGGAAGGCGGCGGAAAATCCCACGGCCCTGAGCATAAACGTCCTGTGTGCCTGCCGGTTGCCCTTTTTGATCTTCGACCTGCCGATGAGTAGCATAACGGCGGATGAAAGGTTCAGAATCGCGTTAAGGGCCGGCAAATATTCGATCATGGCGTTTTCCGCTCCGCCAGGAGGATGGCGTGTTCTTTCAGCAGGTCCATGGTATCGGTGCTGTCGCTGTCGTAGTAACCCCTGATGGACCCCTTCCTGTCGACGAGGACGAACTTCGGGCTGTGGATGATGGCGTCCTCGCCCTCCGCTTCCAGGCCGAGGTGGAACCCCTCCTTCGTGAGGGTATATATCTGCTCCCGGTCGCCGGTGAGAAAGGTCCACCGGCCCGGGATGGCCCCGTAGCGCTTCCCGTACTCCGCCAGGACCTCCGGTGTATCGGTGACGGGGTCGACGGAGAACGAAACAAACTGAACGTCAGGGTGCTCGCGAAGCTCCTCCTGGAGCCAGGCCATCCTCCCGCTCATCATGGGGCAGATGCCGGCACACGACGTGAAGATGAAATCGACCACCGAAATCTTTCCGTTGAACATGGCCTCATCGGCGTTCGATCCGGCCTCGGTTGTCAGGGAGAATGAGGGGACGGCGCCGAGTTCGGGGAGGGCGACGTTCTCGCGCCCCGCGTTCGTGACGACAAGCCAGGTCGCCACGAGCAACAATCCCGAGAGGAGCGCCCCGAAGTACCAGCGAAATCCCGGGTTTTCCGGCTTCTTCATGACCTGCGTGTTTTTACGGAAACTGCCGAGAGGAGGATCATCACCACCGAAAATACGGAAATAATCAGGAAATTTAAAGAGAGGGGCAAAAACTCATTGGGGGTATGGGGAGAACCGAGGTAGAGCGCCTGCCTGAATGCGGACATGCCGTAGTACAGGGGATTACACAGAATGAGCGTCCCGATCCAGGCCGCGGCCCCCTTGATGGGGAAAAGGGCCCCGGAGAGAAGCCAGAGGGGCACCAGGACGAGGTTCATCACCGCGTGGAATCCCTGCGTGGTATCCATGCGCCAGGCGATCAGAAACCCCAGGCCGGCAAGCCCGATCCCGAGAACAAAGAGGGACGCGAGCGAGGCCAGCAGGCCCTGGAGGGTCGTCCCGATGCCGAGGAGCGGGACGAGCATAAGAAGCAGGACCGCCTGGATGAGGGCCAGCGTGGCGGCGCCCATGATCTTGCCCGTGGCGATGCTGATCCGCGGCACCGGGGCCACGAGCACGCCCTGGAGGAATCCCGAATGCCTGTCCTCAATAATCGAAATCGAGGCGAAGATGGCCGTAAAGAGCATCGTCAGGACGACCGTGCCCGGGAAATAGAACTCGAGGTACGAAATGCCGGGCTGGTCGGGGGGGTAGGAAAACGACTTGTTGAAACCCGATCCGATGACGATCCAGAAAATCAGCGGAGACCCGATGAAGCCCACCAGCCTCGCACGCTGACGCAAGAAATGGAGAAGCTCCCGTTTCCAGAGGACCACCGCGCCCGAAGGGAACATGCCGCCGGAGGTCCCCGCGGTCTCCGGCGCCGTCCGCCCGCTCACCGGAGCGCTCATGATGCGCCTCCATTGCCGCTGCGGAACAGGTGCCCCGTCTTTTTTATATAGACGTCCTCGATCGACGGCCGCGACAGCTGTACCATATCGACAACCCCCTCGTAGGCCCGGAGGAGTTCGGGCAGCAACGATGAGGCGTTCTCGCATTCCACCCTGATCACGTCGTCGACCCGGTAGATGGGAAAGCTGTATTTCCCGGTGAGGGAGGCCAGCAGGTTTTCGGGTTCGCGGGTTTTCATTACTATCAGCTCCCGGCCCACCTCGGACCGGAGCTGCGCCGGCGTCCCCCGCGCCACGATCGATCCGTCGTCCAGGATCAGGAGTGCGTCGCACTCCTCCGCTTCGTCCAGGATGTGCGTGGTGTAGACGATGGTGGTCCCGGCGTCGCGCTGGTATGTCCGCAGGAGCGAGAGGAACTCCATCCTCGCGGTCGGATCGAGACCGGTGGTCGGCTCGTCCATGAGGAGTATCCTGGGGGAGTGGAGGAGGGCCTTGGCGAGTTCGACGCGCCGCTGGAGTCCGCCCGAGAGGGTTTCCACGGCATCGGCGGCACGGTCCGCGAGCGACAGCCGTTCGAGGAGTTCGGCCGACCGGCGGGCGATGACCGCGGCGGGCAGGCCGTAGAGCCTGCCGTGGCAGAAAAGGTTTTCCCTCACCGTCAATTTTTTATCCAGGGCCGGGTTCTGAAATACCACCCCGATCCAGGAGCGGACATCGCGCAGGCTGCCCGAGGCGATGTCGCAGCCGAAAATGCTCACGACGCCGGGGGCGGGGAGGGATGCCGTCGTAAGAATCCGAAACAGCGTGCTCTTCCCGCTGCCGTTCGGGCCGAGGATGCAATGAAAATCGCCGACGGGGACCTCGAACGAAACGCCGCGCAGGGCGGTCCGGGAAGTCCGGCCTTTCCCCGCGGGAGGATAATCGAAGGAGAGATTGCGGACGGAGAGGGCGGTTTCCCTTCCGTTCCCCATGGAGGATGATTCGGCGGCGTTCATGCCCGCGGGCGGGGTTTCGCTCAGAGCGTGTCCGCGGAAATCCCCAGGATCAGGAGCGGGAGGTAGATCAACGATGCGAAGAAGAGGCGGCGCGCGAGATTATTCATCGTCCTCTGCTGTTCTTCGGTCGGCGCAGAGCGGATGCTCCTGTGGAATTTCCATGATAAGAGCAACATTCCGCCGCCGAGTACGAACGCCAAGGCGGAGGATGCGACCCCGGTCATGCCGGCCAGATAGGTGGCAAACGCGAGAATGACGAGAACCGTCGAATAGAGGACCATCCTGCGCGCGGTCCTGATGCCCGTCGTGTCCCGGACGGTCAGGATGGCGTACCCCGCGCGGGCGTAATCCCTCCTGTAGAGCCACGCCAGGGAATAAAAGTGCGGCATCTGCCACGCGAAGAGTATCAGGAACAGGAGGACCGCTTCGACGCCGATCTCGTTCCTCACCACAGTCCAGCCGATCACGGGGGGGAGCGCGCCGGGGATGCCCCCGATGAACGTCGCCGCCGGCGTAAACCGTTTCAGCGGTGTGTAAAGGAACAGGTAGGAGGCGGAAGTCACGAATGCCGTCATCCCCGAGAGGAAATTTCCCGCCGTAAAGAGCAGGACCACGCCCACGACCGAGAGGAGCGTCCCCAGCGCGAGCGCTTCAGCCGGCATGACGCGGAGGGCGGGGAGAGGGCGGCGCTCCGTCCGTTTCATCAGGGAGTCCTCGCGGCGCTCGATATACTGGTTTAGCGTTCCGGCGCCGCCGCCGACGAGGAGTGTCCCGGCGAACACGACCAGGAACGGCCGCAGTTCGAACCCGGCCGTTTGCGCAAGGTATGTGCCGAAAAGGGCGGTGAACACCGATAGCCCGGTCAGCTCCGGTTTCATGAGGGAGAGGTAATCAATCGCCCGCACCGCGATGCGGCCGATCGGCCGGTCGAGCGTTTTCACCCCGGTCGTCATGCCATGACCTCCCCGACCCTGGCCGGGGATCCGATCCGCCTGAAACCGTGGGTTCTGTAACAGTGGAGCGCAGAGAGGACGCTGACGGCAAGGAGCATGGCGCCGAGCGCGACATGCGCGGTGGTGATTTCGACTGCTTTGCCCGTGAGGACGGTAAAGACGCCGAGCGTGATTTGAAGGACGGTAAGGCCTGCGAGGGTCAATCCTAGCATGCCCAGCCTGCCTAGCCTGCCTGGCCCGCCCAGTCTGCCAGGCCTGCGTTGTCGCGATTCCTGCCGGGACGACCAGAAGAGGCGGTGGGCCGTCCGGACGAGGACGATTCCGGTGATGACGCCCCAGTACCGGTGAAGAAGATGAATTGTTATCTGCGACGCAGTGACCGGGCCGTCCGCTGCAATCCGTATATCGCTGTCGATGAGGCTCCGGGTATAACCGTCGAGATCCCCGGGAGAGAGAGACGGCATGATCTGGCCGTACGCCAGCGGAATATCAGGAACGACGAGGCCCGCCCCGGTGTGCCCCA
>DATDQD010000214.1:0-11653 GCA_035292425.1 Bacteroidota bacterium | reverse complement strand
GCCCGGCCGGTGGCACGGGGGGGGGCGAGAAACCCGGGGAGATCGCCACGCCGGACGTCCGCACCATCGACGACCTGGTCGGCCTCCTCGGCGTCGGCGAAGAGGCGCTGGCCAAGGCGCTGGTCTACATCCTCGACGGGCGGTCTCTCATGATATTGATGACCGGCAACGACCAGATGAACGAGACCAAGCTCCGGGCCGTGTTCGGCCAGGGGATCAGGCCGTCGCACCCGGACGATCTGAAGAACATGACGGGGGCCGACGCGGGCTCGATCGGGCCGGTGGGCATCGAGGGGATCCAGGTCTACGCCGACAAGCGCCTGGAGGGGGCGGCGGGTTTGATCAGCGGGGCGAACCGGGACGGCTTTCATTTAAAAGATATCGACCTCTCCCGGGACGTGAAGATCGCCGGGTACTACGACTTCCGGACCGTCCGGGACGGCGAGACCTGCCCGAAGTGCGACCGCGCGCTGAGGATCGTGAAGGCGATCGAACTCGGCCACATCTTCAAGCTCGGCACGAAATATTCCGACGCCATGCACGCCTCCTTCCTCAACGAGGCGGGGAAGGAGAAGCCGATCATCATGGGAAGCTACGGAATCGGCGTGGAAAGGATCATCGCCTGCCACATCGAACAGAACTACGACAATTTCGGCATAGTCTGGTCGAAACACATCTCGCCCTTCCACGTGCATCTCATCCTCGTCAACTCCAACAACGAGAAGGTGGTCGCGGTCGCCGAGAGCATCTACGAGAAACTGGGTGAATCGCTCATCGACACGCTCTACGACGACCGGAAGGAGGTCAGCCCCGGTTTCAAGTTCAAGGACGCCGACCTTCTCGGGATGCCCCTGCAGGTCATCGTCGGCGAAAAGAACGTCGCCAACGGTAAAATCGAAATCAAGAACCGGCGGACGGGCGGCCGGGAGATCATCGAGATCGGCAAAGTCTGCGCCTACGTCGATAAATTCCTGGAATCGTGACCCGCCCGGGGGAAGCCCGTTGAACATTCATGGCCGAGTTCATCCATCTCCATAACCATTCCCATTACAGCCTGCTCGACGGCGCCGCCACCATCGACGGCCTGATCGGCGCGGCGAAGCGCGACGCCATGCCCGCCCTCGCCCTCACCGACCACGGCGTGATGTTCGGGGCCGTGGAATTCTCGAAGGCCGCGCACAGGGCCGGCATCAAGCCGATCCTCGGCTGCGAGGTCTACATCGTCACGCGCGGTTCGCGGTTCGACAGGGAAGTGGACGCCCGGAGCATGCGCGAGGGACGCGGCCGGAACGTCTATCACCACCTTGTCCTCCTCGCCAAAAACCCGGCCGGTTACAAAAACCTGATTACACTCTGCACCCTCGGGCATACCGAGGGTTTCTACTACAAGCCCCGGATCGACATGGAGCTGCTCCGGCGGTATTCGGACGGCCTCGTCGCCCTCTCCGCATGCCCGTCGGGCGTGGTCGCGGCCCACCTCGTGACGGGGGACCATGACGAGGCGCGCAGGGTCGCGGGGACCTTCAGGGAGGTCTTCGGCGGCGACTTCTACCTCGAGATACAGAACCATTCGCTGGACAAGGAAAAACCGATCCTCGCCGCGATGCCGGGGCTGGCGCGGGACCTGGACATACGGCTGATCGCCACCAACGACGTGCATTATATAGAGCAGGACCACGCCGTCGCGCACAACGTGATGCTCCTGATCCCGGACGCGGGAGGGGCGAACGTCTCCGATTACCGGCAACTCCGGTACCAGACCGACCAGATCTACTTTAAGACGGCCTCGCAGATGTGCGAGCTCTTCCGGGATCACCCCGAGGCGATCCGCTCGACCCTGGAAGTCGCCGAAAAAATTGAGGACTTCGACATCAGGCCGAAGCAGGCCTTCATGCCCCACTTCCCGCTTCCGGACGGGGTGTCGTCGCTCGAACAGCACCTGGAAACGCTCACCTCCGAGGGGCTCCGGAAGCGGTACGGCGATCCCCCGGCGGAAGTCAGGTCGCGGGCGGAGTACGAACTCGGCGTCATCAGGAGCATGGGATACGCTGGCTACTTCCTGATCACGCACGACTTCATCCGCGCCGCGCGCGACCGCGGGATCATGGTGGGCCCGGGGCGCGGGAGCGCGGCCGGGAGCATCGTCTCCTACGCCCTCGGGATCACGAACGTGGACCCGCTCCGTCACGGACTGCTCTTCGAGCGGTTCCTCAACCCCGACCGCGTCAGCATGCCCGACATCGACATCGATTTCTCCGACGCCAAGCGGGACGAGGTGATCGAATACGTCAAGGAGAAATACGGGGCCGACTCCGTCTCTCAAATTATTACGTTCGGAACGCTCTCCTCGAGGGCGGTGCTGAAGGACGTCGGGAGGGTGCTCGGGGTCCCGCTCCACGTGACCGAATCGATCACGAAGCAGATCCCGGTGGTCCAGGGGACGGTCACGCCGCTCGCGGAGGCGATCGAGAAAATCCCCGACCTGAAATGGGTGAAGGAATCGAAGGACGAGAAAATCCGGGAGCTGATCCGGATCTCCCTCGTCCTGGAGGGGATGAACAGGAACTCCTCCACGCACGCGGCGGGAGTCGTCATCGCCCCGGGCCCGCTCAGGGACTACGTCCCGCTCTACAAGACCCCCCAGACGCCCCTGATGACCCAGTACAACATGGTGGACCTGGAGGAGGCCGGGCTGCTCAAGATGGATTTCCTGGGCTTGAGGACGCTGACGGTCATCGAAAACGCCCTGGCGCTGATCCGCGAGAACCACGGCTCCGACATCGACATCGACGCCCTGCCGTTAGACGACGCGGCGACCTTCGGGCTCTTCAGCCGCGGCCATACCGTCGGGATCTTCCAGTTCGAATCGGTCGGCATGCAGGACTGGCTCAGGAAGCTGAAGCCCACGGTCTTCTCGGACCTCGTGGCCATGAACGCCCTCTACCGGCCCGGCCCGATGGAGATGATCGGCGACTTCATCCGCCGCAAGCAGGGGCACCAGAAGATCGACTATCTCCATCCCGACCTCGAGCCGATCCTCAGGGAAACCTACGGCGTCATCGTGTACCAGGAACAGGTCATCAGGATCGCCAGCGAAATCGCCGGCTTCTCCCTGGCGAAGGCGGACCTCACGCGCCGCGCCATGGGCAAGAAGGACAGGGGGCTCATGTCCAGGCAAAAAATCGAGTTCATCGAGGGCGCCGTGAAGAAAGGGCACGCCCGCAGGGTGTCGGGCGAGATCTTCGACATGATTGAGAAGTTCGCCTCCTACGGCTTCAACAAGTCGCACAGCGTCGCCTACTCCGTGGTCGCCTACCAGACCGCCTACCTCAAGGCCCACTACCCGGCCGAATACATGGCGGCGGCGATCTCGGCGGAGATCGGGGACACCGACTACGTCGTCAAGCTCATCGACGAATGCAAAAAAATGCAGCTCCGGGTCCTGCCGCCCGACGTCAACGAGAGCGGCGTGCAGTTCGTCGTCATCCCCGGCGGCCTGCGGTTCGGCCTGAGCGCGATCAAGAACGTCGGGGTGAGCGCGGTCGGGAGCATCATCGCGAAAAGGGAGGAGGGCGGCCGGTTTACGAACCTTTTCGATTTCTGCGCCCGGGTCGACCTGCGGCTGGTGAATAAAAAAACCATCGAGGCGCTGATCCAGGCGGGTTCGTTCGACGGCGTGACACCCGACCGGTCAACGCTGTTCGCGGCGGTCGAGAAGGCGATCCATTTCGGGCAGGAGATGAAGTCGCAGAGCGCCCACGGGCAGTCGTCGCTCTTCGAGTCCCCCCGCCACGAGGGGGCGGCGCACGTCTATCCGCAGCTTCCGAAGGCCGGGCCCTGGACCGACCTCGAGCGCCTCGCGAACGAAAAATCGGTCCTGGGCTTCTATATCTCCGGCCACCCGATGCGGAAATACGAGCGCGAGGTGGAGTCGGTGGCGAGCGCGCGTTTCGGCGACGCGGCCTCCGTGAAGCCGGGCATCACGGTCAGGGTCTGCGGCATCATCACGGACGTCAAGAAAAAAATCGACAAGCGGGGCAACCAGATGGCGTTTCTCACCATGGCGGACTTCACCGGCAAGGGCGAGTGCATCGTGTTCGCCGACGCCTTCAGGCAGTACCAGGCGATCCTGGCGCCCGAATCGATGGTGATGGTGTCCGGGAAGGCCGATCCGAACGGGGACCTGCTGAGGGTGGTCGCCGCCGAGATCGTCCCGATCGACAGGGTCCGCGACCTGTACGTCCGGAAAATCGTGTTCACCCTCAGGGCGGAGGATACCGACGCGGCGAAGGTCTCCGCACTGAAAAAAATCTGCGACCGGCACCGCGGGAAATTCCCCTGCCAGTTCGATCTCCGGGAGGCGGGCGCCCCCGACCTCTTCCGTTTCCGCGCGACCACGGTCGGCGTGTCGCTCTCCGACGAGTTCCTGGACGATGTCACAAGCCTCATCGGGGCGGACTGCGTCCGGCTCTCTCAATAAGAAATATTTTGTATATTTATCACGTTCATTCAATCCAGGGAAATCATCCATGCAGCCCATCCATGTATCTGATCAGAATTTCAAAGCGGAAGTCCTCGATTCCACGACCCCGGTCCTCGTCGATTTCTGGGCCGTCTGGTGCGGTCCTTGCAAAATGATCGCCCCGATCGTCGAGGAACTCGCAAAGGAATACAATGGAAAGCTGAAGGTCGCGAAGTTGGACGTCGACGCGAACCCGAAAACGTCAATGGATTTCCACATCCAGAGCATCCCGACACTTCTCGTCTTCAAAGGGGGCGCCGTGGTGGAGCAGATCATCGGCGCGGTCCCGAAACGGCAACTTATCGACAAACTCGCCCCGCACCTGAATTAATCCCGGCCGCGCCGATGTATTATAAGAAACGCACTGCCACCTGCGGCCAGCTCCGCCCGGCGGACGAAGGGCGGTCGGTGACCCTCACCGGGTGGGTGGACACCCGCCGCGACCTCGGCGGCGTCGTCTTCGTGGACCTGAGGGACCGCTACGGCAAGACCCAGGTGGTGTTCAACCAGGAATCGGGCGCCGACGTCTACCGTCTCGCAGGCGAGCTCAGGAGCGAATACGTCGTTTCTGTAACCGGGACCGTCCGCCGCAGGCCCGACGGTTCGGTGAACGCCTCGATGCCCACCGGCGGCGTCGACCTCTTCGGGACATCGCTGACGATCCTCAACCGGGCGGACACCCCTCCGTTCCCGATCCAGGACGAGGTCGACGCCAGCGAGGAACTCCGCCTGCAGTACCGCTACCTCGACCTGCGGCGCGCCCCGATGCAGAAAAACCTGGTCACTCGCCACGCGATGTACCAGATCACGCGAAGGTATTTCGACGCGCTGAATTTTATCGAGGTCGAAACCCCTGTCCTCATGAAGAGCACGCCCGAAGGCGCGCGCGATTACCTCGTCCCCAGCCGGATCCACCCGGGGAAATTCTACGCGCTTCCGCAGTCGCCGCAAACATATAAGCAGATCCTGATGGTGGCGGGCATGGACCGCTACTTCCAGATCGTGAAATGCTTCCGGGACGAGGACCTGCGGGCGGACCGCCAGCCGGAGTTCACGCAGATCGACGTCGAGATGTCGTTCGTCGACGAGGCCGACGTCATGGAGGTGGTGGAGGGTTTGATGGCGGAATTTTTCCGGGAGATCCGGAACGTGGACATCAGGACCCCGTTCAGGCGGATGACATACCGGGCGGCGATGGAAACCTACGGTTCGGACAAACCCGATCTGAGGTTCGGTCTCCCGATCGTCACCGTCACGGCCGTGGTCGCCAAGTCGGGTTTCAGGATCTTCAGCGACATGGTGAAGGCCGGGGGGGTCGCGGCGGGCCTGGTCGTGACCGGCGGAGGATCGTCCACGCGGAGCCAGCTCGACGCGCTGACGGAGGTCGCGAAGAAGGCCGGCGCGGCGGGACTGGTCTGGCTGAAGGTCGCCGACACGGGCATCGACGGGCCGAGTGCGAAGCACATCGGGAAGGAGACCGGGGACGCGCTCGTTCAATTGATGGAGGCGAAGCCGGGCGACCTGATGCTCCTGGTGTGCGATTCGGCCGCGAAGGCCTACCCGGCGCTCGGGACGCTCCGCCTCGAGATCGGCAGGAAGTTGAACCTGATCAATGAGTCGAAGAACGAGCTCCTCTGGGTGACCGAATTCCCGATGTTCGAATATGACGGGGCCGGGAAACGGTACGTCGCCGTCCATCATCCCTTCACTTCGCCGGTCCTGGCCGACGCGGCTTACCTCGACTCCGATCCGTCGAAGGCGCGGGCGCGGGCCTACGACCTGGTTTTGAATGGCAGCGAAATCGCCGGCGGGAGCATCCGGATCCACGACCGCGCCCTCCAGAGCAGGGTGTTCGGCCTCCTCGGCATCGGGGAGGAGGAGGCGAAGAACAAGTTCGGATTCATCCTGGACGCGTTCCGGTACGGGGCGCCGCCCCACGGCGGCATCGCGTTCGGCTTCGACAGGATCTGCATGCTCCTGACCGGCGGGAAATCGATCCGCGACGTGATCGCCTTCCCGAAGACCACGAGCGCGTCCTCGCTGATGGACGATTCGCCGTCGGAGGTCAGCCCCGATCAGCTGAAGGAGCTCCACGTCAGGGTGGTGTAGGCGTCATTCATCCCGCGTTCTTTCACCGTTCATGTCCCATGTCTCATTAACGGAGTTCATATGACAGGAATAGTCGGATACGGCGCGTATCTGCCGCGCTACAGAATAAAGGCGGACCTCATCGCGCAACAATGGGGCGCCGACCCCGAGGCGATCAAGCGCGGCCTGCAGCTCTTGGAAAAAACCGTTCCCGGGCAGGACGAGGACACGATCACGATTTCAGTCGCCGCCGCCAAAAACGCATTGCGCCGCGCCGGCATCCGGCCGGAGCAGATCGGCGCGGTCTACATCGGCTCGGAGTCCCATCCCTACGCCGTCAAGCCGAGCGGAACGATCCTCATCGACGCTCTGGGCATCGGCCCCGATGTCCACGCGGCCAGTTACGAGTTCGCCTGCAAGGCGGGCACCGAGGCGATGTACGTCGCGTACAGCCTGGTGAAATCGGGGGAGATGGAGTACGCCCTCGGGATCGGGGCCGACACCTCCCAGGGCGCTCCCGGCGACGCCCTGGAATATTCCGCGTCGGCCGGGGGGGCGGCCTTCATCATGGGGCAGAAAAATGTCGTCGCGGAAATCCTGCACACGCATTCCTATACCTCCGATACCCCCGATTTCTGGCGGCGTGAAGGGGAATCGTATCCACGGCACGGCGGGAGGTTCACCGGCGATCCCGCGTACTTCAAACACATCATCGGCGCCGGCACGGCGCTGCTCGCCAAATCGAAGATGGTGCCCGCCGATTTCAAGTACGCCGTCTTCCACATGCCCAACGGGAAATTCCCGCAGGAGGCGGGGAAGCGCCTCGGGTTCACGAAGGAGCAGATGGAAACGGGCTGGATCGTCCCCTGGATGGGGAACACCTACTCCGGTTCGTCTCCGACGGCGCTGAGCGCGGTGCTCGACGTCGCCCGGCCCGGCGAGTTAATTTTTATGGTATCGTTCGGCTCGGGCGCGGGCAGCGACGGGTTTGTCTTCCGCGTCACCGAACAGATCGACCGGGTCAGGGACCTTGCTCCGAAGACCAGGGATTACCTCGACCGCGGGAAAATCTATCTCCACTACGGCGAATACGCCAAATACCGCCGTAAAATCAAACTGAACGATTAAGGAGACGATACCATGAGAGACGTCGTCGTCATCGGCGCCGGGATGACCAGGTTCGGTGAATCCTGGGACAAATCGATCAAGGACATTTTCGTGGAGGCGGCCCTCGGCGCGATCAGCGACGCGGGGGTGGACCACATCGATTCGCTCTACGTGGGCGCGATGTCTCCGGGGCTGTTCGTCGGGCAGGAACATCTCGGGGCGGTGATGGCCGACTATCTCGGCGTCACTCCCGTCCCGGCGACACACGTCGAATCGGCCTGCGCGTCTGGCGGCGTGGCGTTCCGCCAGGCGTATCTTGAAGTCGCCTCCGGCGCGAGCGAGATCGTGCTCGCCGGGGGGGTGGAGAAGATGACCGACGGGGCGGACGTCACCGAGGTGCTCGCGTCCGCGGCGGACCAGGAGTATGAAATCTACCACGGCATCACGTTCCCGGGGCTCTACGCCCTGATCGCCAGGGCCCACATGGAGAAATACGGCACGACCAGGGAACAGCTGGCCGCGGTCGCGGTGAAAAACCACCGGAACGGGGCGAAAAATCCCAACGCGCAATTCCGCTCGGAGATCACCGCCGAACAGGTGATGAATTCCACCATGGTGGCGGACCCACTGCGCCTGCTCGACTGCTCCCCGGTGAGCGACGGGGCGGCGGCCGTCATCGTTGCGTCGATGGACGTGGCGAAGGCGCTGAAGAAGAACATGGTCCGGGTGATTGCCTCGGCGCAGGCCTCGGATACGATTGCCCTTCACGGCCGGAAAGACCCGACCACGCTCGGCTCGGTCGTGACGGCCGCCCGGAAGGCGTATCAGATGGCGGACAAGAAGCCCGCCGACATCAACTTCGCCGAGGTCCACGACTGTTTCACGATCGCGGAGATCGTGGTCACCGAAGACCTGGGTTTCTTCGAAAAAGGGAAGGGCGGGGAAGCCGCCGCCGGAGGCCTGACCTCCCTCGAGTGCCGGAAGATCCCCGTGAACACCAGCGGCGGCCTCAAGTCGAAGGGCCATCCCGTGGGCGCCACCGGCATCGCACAGATCATCGAACTCTACGAGCAGTTGAACGGCAGGGCCGGCGGACGACAGGTGGCCGGCGCCCGCATCGGCCTGGCCCAGAACATGGGCGGGAGCGGGGCGAGCTGCGTCATCCATATCCTGGAGGGAAAATGATTACCGCACGATATCATCGCGAGATACCCCAACGCTACAGGCTCGAAGCGGGGAAATGTTCCGCCTGCGGGCATGTCAGTTTTCCGCCCCGCATCGTCTGCCCGTCCTGCAGGGGGCGGAAGTTCGAGACCGTGAAACTGGGCGAAGAGGGGACGCTGCTCACCTACACGGTGGTGCGCGTCGCTTCGGACAAGTTCTCGAAGGAGACCCCGTTCGCCGTCGGCATCGTGGAGCTGAGCGACGGCGTCAGGATCACGACCCAGCTGGCGGACGTCGACCCCGACGAGCTCAAAACCGGGCAGAAGGTACGAATGGTCTTCCGGAAGGTCCAGGAGGACGGGAAGGCGGGGATCCTCTGTTACGGGTACAAGGCCATCGTCATCTGAGCGGGTCCCGTCACATTCATCATCATTCGTTCTTCGTCAAAGGGATATCTTGAAAGATACAATCAGAGTGGCTTCCGGACAGGGTTTCTGGGGCGACCTGCAGTCCGCCCCGTTCGACCAGGTCACGAAGGGGCCCATCGATTATCTCATGATGGACTTCCTGGCCGAATTGACCATGTCCATCCTGCAGAAACAGAAACAGCGCAACCCGGAGATGGGATATGCCCGGGACCTGGTGTCGATCATCGACCATATCCTCCCGGTCATCGTGGAGAAGAACATCAGGGTCGTCACCAACGGCGGGGGAGTGAACCCGATGGCGTGCCGCGACGCCATCTTCAGGTGCGCCGAAAAAAGGGGCATCAGGGGGCTGAAGATCGGGGTCGTCTCGGGCGATGACATCCTCGGCCGGCTCGACACGCTCCGGGACAGGGACATTCACCTCGACAACATGGAGACGGGAGAGCCGTTCGGGGAAAAGAAGCACCGGTTCCAGAGCGCGAACGTCTACTTCGGCGCCAGGCCGATCGTCGAGGCGCTGGAGAAGGGTGCGCAGATCGTGATCACCGGCAGGAGCACCGACACCGCCCTCACGTACGCCCCGATGATCCACGAGTTCGGATGGGCGTGGGACGACTGGGACAAACTGGCTGCCGGCGTCGTCGCGGGACATATCCTCGAGTGCGGCGGCCAGGCGACGGGCGGGAATTACGCGGCCGACTGGAGGTCGGTCCCGGACCTCGCCCATCTCGGGTTCCCCATCGCCGAGGCATACCCGGACGGTGAAATCGTCATCACAAAGCATGAGGATTCGGGCGGCCTGGTGACGGTGGACTCGGTCAGCGAGCAGCTCATGTACGAGATCGGCGACCCCTCCGTCTACATCACGCCGGAATGCATCGCCGACTTCACCTCCATTCATCTCGCCCAGGAAGGAAAAGACCGCGTGAAGATCTCCGGCGTCCGGGGGAAGCCGGGCACGCAGTTTTATAAAGTCTCGATGTCGTATTCCGACGGGTACAATGCGGTCGGAACCCTCACCTACGCCTGGCCCGACGCCCTCGAGAAGGCGAAAAAGGCGGACGAGATCCTGCGGACGCGCCTCGCCGACCAGGGTCTCCATTTTGACGAGATCAGGACGGAGTTCCTCGGGTACAACGCCTGCCACGGTCCCATCGCCCGGGCGCCCGATGTCGTCAACGAAGTGGTCCTGAGGGTCGGGGTACGGAGCCATGATCACAGGGCGGTGGAGCAGTTCGGGAAGGCGATCGCGCCCCTGATCCTCACCGGCCCCCCCGCGGTGACGGGGTTCGCCGGCGGCAGGCCGAAGCCCAACGATGTCGTCGCCTACTGGCCCGCCCTTCTCCCGAAGGAAGCGGTCCGCCCCCAAGTCCTCGTCACCCACAATTGAACATGTCGATGAAAATCCAGTTATTGCAGTTATGCCACGCGCGATCGGGCGACAAGGGGGACGTCGGCAACGTCGGCCTCATCGCCAGAAAACCGGAGTATTATCCGCTCATGGAAAAGTATGTCACGGCGGAGGCCGTAAAAAAGCACTTCGAGGGTATCTGTTCGGGGAAGGTCGACCGCTATCCCATCCCCAACCTCCACGCGATCAACTTTCTTCTCCATAACAGCCTGGGCGGGGGAGGGACGGTGTCACTGAAGCTGGATGCCCAGGGGAAAACGCTCTCGAGCGCCCTCCTGCGCATGACCATCGACGTCGAAGAAACAATCACGGTCTGAACCCATGTTTGACGACAGCCGGCAGAAAGTGAAGGATTACGAGAGAAAAGCGGCGACCCTCAGGGGGTTTCTTTGACCTCGACGCCAAGGAGAAGGAAATCGCCGAGCTCGAGACCCGTGCCCACGCCCCCGGTTTCTGGAACGACAACATCGCGGCCCGGAAGGTCATGCAGCGGCTCACCGAGCGCAAATCGTGGACCGAGGAGTGGGGAAAGATCCGCCGGCGCATCGACGACGTTGTCGTCCTGATCGACCTCGGGGAGGAAGCGGGCGACCCCTCGGTGGAAACCGAGATCGCGAAGGAATTCGCCGCCATCGAAAAGGAGCTCGCGGACCTCGAATTCCGCAACATGCTGAGCGGCGAGGACGATCCGAAAAACTGCATCCTCACGATCCACGCGGGGGCGGGGGGCACGGAGGCCCAGGACTGGGCCGAAATGCTGATGCGCATGTATCTGCGCTGGTGCGAACGCCGGGGATACAAGACGTTCCTCCTGGACGAACAGGCCGGCGAAGGCGCCGGCCTCAAGAGCGTCGACATCGAGGTCCAGGGCGCGTTCGCGTACGGTTACCTCAAGGCGGAGAACGGCGTCCACCGTCTCGTGCGCATCTCGCC
>DATDQD010000213.1:0-11497 GCA_035292425.1 Bacteroidota bacterium | reverse complement strand
GGTAAAGAATCACCACGCCCGCCACGCCGAGCAGGAGCCCCCTCGGGAGATTCTTTTCCGGGGAACGGATCTCCCCGGCGATGAAGTTGGCCGTCTGCCACCCCCCGTAGGCGAACATCACGGGGACAAGCGCCGCTCCGAACGACGTCAGAAGATCGAACGACCCCGAGTGTTGCGTCGCCATCCCCGTGTTGAACCGGTTCTCGGGGGCAAAAGCGAAGCCGCAGACGACCAGGATGGCGATCGCCGCGACCTTCAACACCATCAGAGCACTCTGGACCGTGCCGCCGGTACGCACGCCGAGGCAATTGATGCCGGTGAGGATGGCGAGCGCCGCGACCGCCAGGAACCACTCGGGAAGCGACGTGCCGGTGAGTTCGATGGTATACCTGGCGAACGTCATCGCCACGGCTGCGAGTCCTCCCGACGTGGAGACCAGGAAAAGTCCCCACCCGAAGAGGAATCCGAGCAGGGGGTGGAAAGCCTCCCGGATGTAGGCATACTGGCCGCCGACCGCGGGTCTCCTGGCGGCGAGTTCGGCATAGATGAACGCTCCCGCCAGGGCGATCGCCCCCCCGAACGCCCATGTCCCGAGGATCAGCCAGGGCGTGTCGACGATACGGGCCACAACATGCGGGTTCATGAAAATGCCCGACCCCACGATCCCGCCCATGACCAGCATCGTGGCGTCGAAAAGTCCCAGCCTGCGGGCGAATCCCGGTTTTTCCATAAGTGGCGGCAATATAAAAATTATTTTGTATCTTCCACCACCCCGGCATCCCACAGAGAATCAGGCACAATCATGCACAGCCCGATCAGACGTGCGGCCTTCTCTTTCCTGATCATCACGACGATGTCCGCCGCCGCCGTCCCGGCATGGTCACAGGAAAGCCGGGCACTCGCCGATTCGGTGAAAACCGAATTCCTCCACGCCTGGAACTCCTACAAACAGTACGCGTGGGGACACGATGCCCTCAAACCGCTCAGTAAAACACCGCACGACTGGTACGGGGTCTCGCTCTGCATGACTCCCGTTGACGCCTTCGACACCATGGTGCTCATGGGACTCGAAGAAGAAGCGGCGCAGGCCAAACGGCTCATCTTCGACAGCCTCACGTTCGACCGGAACATCGAAGTGCAGAGCTTCGAAATCACCATCCGTCTGCTCGGGGGACTCCTCTCGGCGTACCAGCTCGACGGCGACCGCCGGTTCCTCGACCTCGCGGAAGACCTCGGAGAACGACTGCTTCCGGTCTTCTCCTCGTCGAGCGGCATGCCGTACCGGTATGTCAACCTCCGGACGGGAAAGATCCGGGACTCCATCAACAACCCCGCGGAGATCGGCACCGCGCTTCTGGAGTTCGGAACGCTGTCGAAACTGACGGGGAAAGAGGCCTATTACGACAGGCCCAAAAAAGCGCTCACGGCGCTCTATGCCAGGCGATCGCCGGCCGGGCTCATGGGTACCTGGATCAATGTGGAGACGGGGGAGTGGACCAACACGACCGCCCACATCGGCGGGGCCATCGATTCCTATTACGAATACCTGATCAAGGCATGGCTCCTCTTCGGCGACAGGGAGTGCCTGGAAATGTGGCAGACGCATATCGCGGCGATCAACACGCACCTTGCCGACACGTCGTCGGGAGCGCTCTGGTACGGGCAGTCGGATATGAACACCGGAGAGAGGACTGGTACCCGGTTCGGGGCCCTCGAGGCCTTCTTCCCCGCGGTCCTCTGCCTGGCCGGCGACACCGCGCGGGCCGCACGGCTCCAGGAATCGTGCCACAGGATGTGGACCCTCCACGGCATCGAGCCGGAGGAGATCGATTACACCACGATGGAGGTGAAATCGCCGGCATACTACCTCCGTCCCGAGATCATCGAATCCGCGTATTACCTTCACCGGATGACACTCGATGACCGCTACCGGTCGATGGGCCGGATCTTCTTCAACGACATCAGGAAATACTGCCGCGCCGAAGCGGGATACGCGCACCTGAAAAACGTCATCACGAAAGAGAAGGCGGACGCCATGGAGAGTTTCTTTTTCGCCGAAACCCTGAAATACCTCTACCTGCTCTTCGCACCCGAAGGGACGATCGATTTCCGGAGCACGGTTTTCATGACCGAGGCGCACCCGGTCAGGAGGACCTGGGACTGAACCAACGCAAACCAACTCCAAGGAGGATACACCATGGATTACACGTACGAAAAACTGAGCGCCATGACAGCGGTACAGCTTCGCGAGATCGGGCATGCCCTGAACCATCCCGATCTTCAGGGGATCGCCACCGTGCACAAGGACAAACTGCTCCCCTTGCTCTGCTCGGTCCTCGGAATCGAGGCCCACGCCCATCACCAGGTCGTCGGCATCGACAAGACGAAGGTCAAACAGGAGATCCGCGCCCTGAAAAGGGAGAGGGACTCTGCCCTGGCAGGGAAGGACGGGGCGAAGGTAAGGGAAATCCGTGAAAAAATCCACCACCTGAAACGCCTCCTCAGGAAATCGACCGTGTAGGGGCCGGGTTTGCACATGATGAAATCAGCCGACACCTGGAGGATTTTCTCCGACGATGCGACGGCGGCTGTGCGTCGAAACCTTCTCGTCTATATCTTCATTCCGCTCATCAGCTTCGCCTTACATGTGCATATTTTCCCCCGGGATCTCGTCGGGTTCCATGTCTGGAGGCAAACCCATACGCAGATCAACATCGACAATTTCTACTCCGAAGATCTGAACATCCTCCACCCGAGGATCAACGAAAGGGGTGACGGCGACGGTATTCACAGGATGGAGTTCCCCGTGATGCAGTGGCTTTTCGCCCTGGTGTACAGGCTCCTGGGACACGACGTGGCCTTGAGCCGGCTGCTCAGTTTCATCATCGGCGTTCTGAGCCTGTACGGGATCTATCACCTTATCAGAAACGTTTTCCGGGACAACCGCCACGCCGCGCTCGGGGTCTGGGCCTTCTGTTTTTCCCCGGTGTTTTATTACTATACCGTCAATCCCATGCCCGACAACTTCGCGCTCTGTTGTTCCCTGTGGGGAATGGCCCTGTTCTTCAAATACATACGCACGAAATCATTCGTTGACGCCTCTTTCTCCGCCGCTTGCCTGGGCGCAGCGACACTCGCCAAACTCCCCTACGTGCTCTGCCTCGCCGGTGTCGGGGCGTATATTGTGTCCGGGATCCCCAGGTTGGGATCCGAAGAGCGGAAGGAATATTTCCGGCTTGCGGCTCTGTACATTGCCATGCTCATCCCGGCGGTGATCTGGTATGCCGCCGTCATCCCGCAATGGAGCGGGAACGGCATCGTACTCGGGATGCTGGACAGCCGACTCCCTCCCGGTGAAATCCTGAAGATCATGCGATTCCATCTGATGTCGTCGCTTCCAGAGTTGCTCGTCAACTACGGTTCGGTCATTTTCTTCCTGGCCGGAATCGTCTCCGTCTTTCGCAGGAAGACGTTTGCGCGCTCCGGGTTCCTCATACTGGGATGCTGGGGGATCGGGCTGCTGCTCTATTTCCTCTTCGAAATGAACATGATCGGATATGTCCACGATTACTATCTGTTGCCATTCCTGCCGCCCGTATTTCTCATCGTCTTTGAAGGGATCAGGTATCTCATGAGTTCCAACCGACGTTATCTTCGCGTCGCCGCGACGGTCTGCCTCCTTGTCCTGCCTCTCGCGGCATTCCTGCGTATCAACCACCGTTGGGACCTGGAATCGCCCGGACTTAACAGGGATCTTCTCGTTTATAAGGCTGATTTGCAGAATGCGGTTCCGAATGATGCGCTCTGTGTCGTGGGAAATGATGAATCTCATCATATTTTCTTTTACTACATCAATAAAAAGGGATGGGGTTTTCACAATAACGGACTGGATCACGGACGATTGAAAGGCATGATCATCCGCGGTGCGAGATATCTGTATTCGGATTCACGGGGGATCGACGAAAACGAAACGATTCAGCCACTCATCGGCGATCTCGTCCTGGAAAGAGGGAGTATAAGGGTTTACCGGCTCAGGCTGCCTCCCGATCAGATATGACATTTCGCTCATACCGATCTCCCGGAGCCGCAGGTCAACCCGCATCCTTGCATAACCGGCGGCAAATGCATATATTTGCTCTGTAATTTCGCTCAAAATCCCCAAAAATCACGTTGGAGCCCGTAGCTCAGGGGTAGAGCATCTGCCTTTTAAGCAGATGGCCGTTGGTTCAATTCCAACCGGGCTCACGGAATGCGCGAGTGGTGGAACTGGCAGACACACCATCTTGAGGGGGTGGCGCCCGTAAGGGCATGCGAGTTCAAGTCTCGCCTCGCGCACCATTTTTTACCGTTTCTTGACTTTTTCAGTGTAGAGTCGTATTTTACCGTCCGACAGGGCATCATGAACATTCGCATCATATTACCGGTGGTACTGGCGGCGCTCCTCTTCGCCGCGCCGGCCGCGGCCGATATTATCCGGACCGGTACGCTCCAGGCAACCAGCGACGGTGTGGATGTGACCATCCGCTGGGTGAGTGAGGATGAAACCGGCGTCGCGATATTCGAAATCGAACGGCGCGGCGGCACCGATGGTGAGTTTGCCCCGATCGGACACCTCGATCCCAGGGGACCGTCCCTGTACGAATTCGTCGACCATTCCGCCTTCATGAAGACCGGATCCATCTACCAGTATCGGATCAAAGTTTCATTCAGCAACGGCCAGGCGCCGTATTACACGAATCCGCTGAC
Organism: Bacteroidota bacterium; assembly: GCA_035292425.1. GTDB lineage: Bacteria > Bacteroidota > Ignavibacteria > UBA10030 > SZUA-254 > SZUA-254. Next base: position 6,751 of record DATDQD010000213.1, on the reverse strand, counting down.
GATCTCCCACACCGTTTCGGGAGTGAGGCGCACCTGGGGAAGCATCAAGGCGATGTTCAGATAAGCATCCCGGCGTTGCGGGGATGGAACCATTGAAGAGCGGGCAATTTCGGTTCGCTCTTTTTTTTAGGCCTCATTGAGTAAACGGATCATCCTCGCCTCGGGATCCCCGCGACGGAGACACCTCCTCCGCCAGATCGGCTTCTCCTTCACGGTGGACGAAAGCGACGTTCCCGAGGATACCGACGGGCACGGTTCCCCGTCGGAGATCGTCCTGGACCTCTCCAGGCGCAAGGCGGCCCAGGTGGCGTCACGCCATCCCGACGCGTACATCATCGGCGCCGATACGATCGTCGTTCTCGACGGCGCGGTCCTCGGGAAACCCTCCGACGCGGGGGACGCGGGACGGATGCTGCGGCTCCTGAGCGGACGCACGCACGAGGTCTACACGGGATTCTGCGTCATCGAGAAACCGGGGGAGCGTTCCGTGAGCGATTACGAGGTCACGAAGGTGACCTTCAGGAGATTGTCAGAGGAGGAGATCGATTCCTACGTACGATCCGGTTCCCCCATGGACAAGGCCGGCGCGTACGGCATCCAGGACGACTATGGGGCGATTTTCGTCGAGAAGATCGAGGGCTGTTTTTATAATGTCGTCGGGTTTCCCCTCACCAGGTTCTATCTGAGATTTTCGGAGCTCGCAAAGAACTAGCCATGGAAAAGAAAATTCGGGTTCTCATCGCGAAGGTCGGGCTGGACGGCCACGACAGGGGCGCAAAAGTGATCGCCGCGGCCCTTCGCGACGCGGGCATGGAAGTCATCTATACCGGTCTCCGGAAAACACCCGAAATGGTGGTGGAGGCGGCCCTGCAGGAAGATGTCGACGCCATCGGCGTGAGTCTCCTGAGCGGGGCGCACATGACCGTGTTCCCGAAGATCCTCAAACTGATGAAGGAGAAGGGGCTGAAAGGCGTCCTGCTTTTCGGCGGGGGGATCATCCCGGATCAGGACATCGGGGCGCTCAAGGAGGCGGGCGTCGGCGCGCTCTTCACACCCGGCGCTTCAACGCTCGATATCGCGGCGTACCTGAAGGACTGGGCCGAAAAACATCCTCGGAACTGACCGGACCGGCCGGCGGTCAACCGCCGGTATCGAGCCAGATGGTCGGTTCCCTGGCCCCCGCTTCGTCATCCGTCTCCCCGGTTTCCACCGACTCCCGCGTCTCCACCGGTTTCGTGAGTATCCCGATCCCCTCCGGGGTAAATCCGAACATGTCCTCCGGCGAAAATATTTTCCTGAAGTCCGCGGGGATGAAAAACAGGTCGAATTTGCGCGATATTTCATCGAGTCGTTTGAGATAAAACGGGACATTCTCGTCGGGTGAGACGGGGTCCCATTCAGAGACCAGCCGGCAATGCGCAAAACTCTGTCCGGAGGGGTCGCTGCCGGTGATGTAAAACGACACCTTTTCACCCCTTCTCCAGTCCCCCAGCGCCCTCGTCGCGGCCTCGTAGGGGGCGGACCTGTTCCTTTTACCGCCGTTGACGGCCGCGAGGTATTCCTCCGGCGAATCCTTCAACGTTTCCGTCTTAGAGAAGTCTCCCACCTGGAGCTTGTTCGAGGAGATGTCCCGGTAGAGATCCACGTATTCGCGGTGCAGGCGGCCGACGTCCCCCTGCAGAATCGCCTCAACGCACGTCCTGATGTATTTCCTCCCGAATCGTTCGATGCTCCTTGAGGTCAGAGAAGAGCCTTTCAGTGTTATTTTACCGTCATACCCCTCCAGGGCGTAATTTTTCGACTTATAACTCAGCATTCTGCGGTAACGCCCGTTCAGCGCGAGCGAAATCCCCTCCGGAAGGACCGATCCCACACCCCTCACGAACTTCCGTTCCTGCTCTTCGGTCCGTACCGTGGAGGGGGGAATGAAGAACACCCCATCGGTATCCACCTCCACGACCGTCCCCTTTTTTTCTTCGATTGCCCGGATCAGCCGCCGGAGAAATTCCTGTCCGGTTTTCGTGACGCGGTCGGCGGCGATCGTGTCATTGAAGAGACCTCGGCTGTATCCGAGATAACCGTAAAATGAGTTGATCAGTATCTTGAATGAAGATTGCACCGAATCGAGTTTCGCCTTTTCTGACGGATCTTTAGCGGCTTTCATCTCTTTCTTCGCTTTAAGCCTCATGGAAGTCAGCTCGCCCAGCATCCCGGAAAAAATCCCGAGGCGTTCGCTGTGCGGGACGATCCCGTCCAGGAGCATAATGGAAGGGTAGAGGGATTCGACGTCGATGTCCAGCACCGGTCCAAGGACCCCCGTCACGAAGACGTCGGCGTATCCTCCCGAAGTCGGCCTCATCGGTTCCGGGGCCGGTATCGACACCCGCCTTTTGACGTACTCTCTGAGCAGGATCGATTCTATTTTCGTCGCCGACCCGTTCCGAGCCGCGGTCCCGTAGTTGAAAGGGGTCATCTGGGTGAGGTAGAAGTAGGCCGGTGAGAGATACTCGCTCAGTTGCCGTGTTTCATCGACATCGTCCAGGGCATACTCCGCCAGGAGGTCGGGCTGGTGGTCCCAATACCAGGATATTCGATCGGGGTTGATGTAAACCCTGTTTTCCCTCGCGAAACCAAAGTGTTGGGCGGCATGCTTCAAGCCATAACTCTCCAGTTTCCTTTTCGAGTGGTCGTAGGTCTGGAGGAGAAGCCAGGTGTCGATGATATGCCTGCCGGGGATATCGAGGAGCTGGACCTCCTGGGCGCGTTCTGTGCGCATCTGCCGTCCGTCGCCGGCTTTCATCCTGATTCCCTCCCGGCCCAGGTCCGGTTCGATATCGTGGAGCCGGCAGCGCCTCAGGATATACGGGAGATCGAAATTGTAGATGTTGTGCCCCTCGATGACGTCGCAGTCCATCTCCCGGACGATCGAAAAGAGCCTCCTGAGCATTTCCGGCTCGGTCTGTTTCCGTCCGTCGATGACCTCCCGGAAGCCCCGGTTATCCGAAAGGGCGATCAGGATGATCCTGTCCTCGGGACGGGTCGGGTCGCTGAACCTGCGCGCGTGGGAAGAATATGTCTCGATATCGAGCTGGAGTCGGTGAAGATCGGAGAACTGCATACCCTTGAAAAGGGTCATGCCGCTCTGCAGGAGGAACTGGGTCACCGGGTCGGGCCGCAGGAGGATGGAGGAAACTTCCTGGTAGGACGAGGCCGTGGTTTTCAGGCGGTCGTTATGCCGGTCGAGGATATGCCTGACTGCGTCCCACATCTCGGACCACCGGGTGAAGGCCGCCAGGAACCTGTAGTAATGGCCGCCATCAAGTTCCTTCAGCCAGTGTTTCCGGGAGAACCCCTCCAGCAGGGTGGAGTCGGAGAGATGAAAGAAGGGAAAAAACCCGGCGTCGCGGGCGGTGACGCCGGAGGACGTCCTCGTGTAGAGGCGCATCCGGTCGTCGGCCGCCGGATGCACCGCCACCAGCCCTGTCTCCGGGCTATGCCCGTAGAGAAGTGAATCCACCCGCACGATAGCCCGGGTCCGGGTACGTCCCCGTCAGAGTCACTTCCTGTCCATGAACGGTTTGATCAGGTCGATCGGGACGGGGAAGAGGATCGTCGAGTTCTTGTCCGCCGCGACCTCCGTCAGGGTCTGGAGGAAACGGAGCTGAAGCGCGATCGGGTTTTTGGCGATGACGAATGCCGCCTCCGACAGCTTCTGGCTCGCCTGGAGTTCACCCTCGGCATGCACGACTTTTGCCCTCCGCTCTCTCTCCGCCTCGGCCTGCCGTGCCATGGCGCGCTGCATCTCCGGCGGAAGGTCGATCTGTTTCACCTCCACGTTGGAGACCTTGATCCCCCATGGTTCGGTGTGCTCGTCGATGATGACCTGGAGCTGCTGGTTGATCTTGTCGCGCTGGGCGAGGAGGTCGTCGAGTTCCGACTGTCCGAGAATGCTCCTGAGCGTCGTCTGGGAGAGCTGGGAAGTCGCGTAGAGGTAGTTTTCCACATCGACGATCGCCTTCGCCGCGTTGATGACCCTGAAGTAGACCACGGCGTTGACTTTTATGGAGACGTTGTCCTTGGTGATCACGTCCTGGGGCGGGATGTCCAGGACGACCGTCCGCAGGCTCACTTTCACCATCTTGTCGATCATGGGGATCAGGAGGATGAGCCCGGGTCCCTTCTCACCGATCAGGCGGCCGAGCCGGAAAACGACCCCGCGCTCGTATTCCCGCAGAATCCGGATCGCGTTGGATATAATGATGACGGCAAAGAGTACGACGACGACGAAAAATACCGATATACCCTGCATGGTTCCTCCGTGGTTAAGTTGTCGCCTTCCTGTGTACGACGAGGCGAAGGTTTTCACTTTTTTCGACGATGATTTTTTCCCCCTTGAGGATTTCTCCCCCGGTACTTGCCGCGGCCCAGATCTCCCCGTGGACCTTCACCTGGCCGTCGGGCCTGAGATCGCCGATGGCGATCCCTTCTTCGCCGGCAAGGCCCTGTACGCCCGTCGTGGGTTTCCTGCGCTGCGCCTTCAGTCCCATTCCGATGACGAACAGGAAGAAAAAAACCGAAACGAGGACTACGGTGATGATGACCTCCCACGAGACCTCGACGACGTCGAGCAGCGAATTTCTCTCGAAGAGCATGACAGACCCCATGGCGAGCGCGACGATGCCCCCGACGGTGAGCAGCCCGTGGCTGATGATCTTGATTTCCAGCAAGAACAGAACGATCGCAACGATGATCAACCCGACCCCGGCATAGTTGACGGGGAGCGTATGCAGCGAGTAAAAGGCGAGAATGAGGGAGATGACCCCCACGACGCCGGGGAGAATCGAGCCGGGATTATAGAGTTCGAACATCAGCCCGTAGATCCCGAGCATCATGAAGATATACGCAATGTTCGGGTCGCTGATGATGTCCAGAATTTCCTGCTGGAATGTTTTTTCCATCCGGACGATCTCCACCCCGGCGGTTTGGAGCGTGTCCGGGTGCTCGTGGATCATGACGACCCTGCCATCGAGGGCCTTCAGGAGAGCGGGGACATCCGCCGCCACGATATCGATGACGTTCTCCCTGAGAGCTTCCGTTTCCGTGATCGACAGGCTCTTTCGCACGGATTCCTCCGCCCACCGCATGTTCCGGTTCCGCTTTTCGCTGATCGAGCGGATGAACGCCGCGGCGTCGTTGGTGGTTTTCTCCGACATCACCGAGTCCATCTGCTCGCCGATCAGGACAGGGTGGGCGGCACCGATGTTCGTCCCGGGAGCCATCGCGGCGACGTGGGCCGCGAGCGTGATGAAGACGCCCGCGGACGCGGCCTGCGCGCCGGCAGGGGAGACATAGACGATCACGGGCAGGGGGGCCTCCAGCAGGTCCGTGACGATGTTCCTGGTGGATTTCAGGAGGCCGCCCGGCGTATTGAGGCGGACGATCAGGGCAACGGCCTTCTCATCGAAGGCGCGGGCAATGGAATAGTGGATGTAATCGGTCGTCGAGGGGTTGATCGCAGATTCCACTGTAATCAGATGGATTTTGTCTCCCGCCCGGAGGGAGAATGATCCTGGCAGGATCAGGAGGACTATGGCGAGTAGAATTCTCATCGGGCTCATTCGTCCGATTGTGGGTAAAGGGACCGGCTGTTCCCGGCTCCCCGTGGCGGCGGAAAGGGAGAGATTCGAACTCTCGGTACCCTTTCAGGTACACACGCTTTCCAGGCGTGCCAGTTAAACCGCTCCTGCACCTTTCCGGGTTGGTTCGATCTCCCCCGGTATTCCGGGAGACAAACAGATAACATGCAAATATAGTGGATATCATCGGGATTTCAAAAGAAATCAGGGAGGGTTCGTTGCCGGCGTCAGGGTGAAAAAAAACGCCCAGGTCGGGGGCGTGCCTGGGCGTTGTTGGTAACCTGCCCATGTCTATAGGGATAGCGCATGAGCAGATATTGGCTATACTACTTGAAGCGTTTCCATATTAATCAAACCATACCGCACTGTCAAGGAATGAAATATTAAAATTCTTTAATAATTTTTTATATAATGGGTTAATGAATTTCATGCAGCGGTTGGACAGGTACCTTACGACCGACCAACTCCCGGTGCCGGCCACTGAGTCACTATTAAAAAATATTTTGGATGACGGCGGTAAGAATCGTATTTTAAAAGAGTTGAATCCCAATGTGTTATTCTAAATCTATGACTGAAGGGACCACGACATGAAATCAAGATTGATCGTGATCATCGCTGCCGTCATGTCGGCAGGCGTCACAGCCACGCCGGAATGCGGGGCTGAACCTTACAACGTCGGGACGTACTCCATCGTCGCCCGGGACCCGGTGACCGGGGACCTCGGCATCGCGGTTCAATCCAGGTTCCTCGCCGTGGGGACCGTAGTTCCCTGGGCCAGGTCCAATACCGGCGCGATCGCCACACAGGCGCAGGCGAACACCACGTTCGGCCCGGAAGGACTGCGCATGCTGGCCTACGGTTGGACGGCACAGGAGGTGCTCGACTCCCTTCTTGCCATGGATCCGGAGAAGGAGTATCGGCAGGTCGGAATAGTCGATCCGACGGGGAATTCCATCGCTTTCACAGGCACCAGATGCCAGGCATTCGCCGGCCATAAAATCGGTCCGGGCTATGCCGTGCAGGGAAATATCCTGGCGGGGGCCGGAGTGCTGGAGGCGATGGCAACAGCCTACGAAAAAACCCCGGGCGATCTCGCTGACCGGCTCCTGGCCGCC
>DATDQD010000212.1:0-9261 GCA_035292425.1 Bacteroidota bacterium | reverse complement strand
GAAAAAACCGACTGGATACCGAGGGCCGAGATCGTACTCGGGGCCTCGCCCGATAAACGCTTCCCCCCGTTCGTGCGCGACGCGATGCTGGAATTCAGCAGGGGGAAATCTCCCGATGAATTGCTCCGCGAATTTTCCGCGCTGCGCGTGGAAAATCTCCGCAAACTGAAAGCATTCCAGCTTACCGATGAGACGCTTGCGAAGAAGGGCATCCACCCGGAGTTCGGCGAGGTCACCCTCCGCCAGCACCTCGCGACCTGGGTCGCGCACGACCTTTCGCATATCTCGCAGGTGGTCCGCGTCCTCGCGAAGCAATACCGCGGCGAGGTTGGGCCCTGGATAAAATACCTGAGCATTCTCGACTAGCCCTTTCCTCCCGGACGTGAACCTCTACGCCGTCATCATCGCCGCCGCGCTCGCCGCGGAGTATCTCCTCCATCTTGCCGTCGACCTGCTGAACCTGAAAGCGCTCGGGACCGGCGTTCCCGCGGAGTTCGCCGGGGTGTACGACCCCGCGACCTACCGCAGGTCGCAGGAGTACACCAGGACCAGGACCCTCTTCGGCATCGTCGTCTCGACGGCGATGCTCGCGCTCACGTTCGGCTTCTGGTTCGCGGGCGGGTTCAACGTCGTGGATGTGGCCGTCAGGGGATGGGGATTACCCGCCATCCCGACGGGGCTCGCGTTCATCGGCATCCTGGCATTGCTGAAGACCCTCATCTCCCTGCCGTTCAGCGCCTGGTCGACGTTCGTCATCGAGGCGCGTATCGGCTTCAACCGGACGACCCCGAAAACATTCATCGCCGACCTGCTGAAGGGTATGCTCCTGAGCGTAACGATCGGGGGCCTGCTGGTCGCGGGGATTTTGTTTCTATTTGAATGGGCGGGACCGGGAGCGTGGGCCTGGTGCTGGGGGTTCGGAACGGTCGTGGCGCTGGTTTTACAGTTTATCGCGCCTGTCTGGCTGATGCCGCTCTTCAACAAGTTCACGCCGCTCCCGGACGGCCCGCTGAAGGAGCGTATCCTGAAATACGCCTCGGAAATCGGATTTCCGCTCCAGGGGATTTATATGGTGAACGGCTCGAAGCGTTCGTCGAAGTCGAACGCCTACTTCACCGGGTTCGGGAAGTTCAAGCGCATCGCCCTCTTCGACACGCTCATCGCCAGACATACCGCGCCGGAGCTGGTCGCGGTGCTGGCGCACGAGATCGGCCACTACCGGAAGAAACACATCCGGACCGGCATGATCGTGAGCGTCCTCCGCATGGGGGCGATGCTCTGGATCTTATCGATGTTCGTGAGCCACCGGCCGCTCTTCGACGCATTTTTCATGGAGAACGTGTCGGTCCATGCCGGGCTGATCATCTTCGGACTGCTCTTCACTCCGATCGAGTTTTTCCTCTCTCTCGCCATGCACGCCCTCTCGCGGAAGCACGAGTTCGAGGCGGACCGGTTCGCCGCGGAGACGCTTGGGGGGAGAGAAGACCTGGTCTCGGCGCTGAAAAAACTCTCCGCGGACAACCTCTCGAACCTCACGCCGCACCCGGCGTACGTGTTCCTCCACTATTCGCACCCGCCCGTTCTCGAACGTATTCGAAGGCTGTCATCCGCGTGAGTGTTCCGTTCCGGAAGGGAGGGTCGGCGAGCGTGGCAGGGTTCATCCGGGGCGGATGCGCCGGCCGGATGACGACGGTCAGGGATGAAACTGCGACGCGATGAGGTAGGTCAGCCCGCCGATGAGGGCGGAGACGGGAATGGTGAGGATCCAGGCCCAGATGATCTTGCCCGCGATTCCCCAACGCACAGCGGAGAGGCGCCTGGTCGCGCCGACGCCCATGATCGCGCCGGCGATGGTGTGGGTGGTGCTGACCGGGATCCCCGCGACGGCGGTGCCGACCAGGAGCGTGGCCCCGGCGGTTTCCGCGCAGAATCCCCCCATCGGCTTGAGGTGCGTCAGGTTGACGCCCATCGTCCGAATGACCTTCCACCCGCCGGCGAGAGTGCCGAGGCCGATGGCGGCGTGCGCGCTCAGGATCACCCAGATCGGTACATAGAACCCCGCACTCGAATCGTAGAACCACCTCGGGAATTCGACCGACGACGAGGCGAGCAGGATGGCGATGATCCCCATCGTCTTCTGGGCGTCGTTCGTGCCGTGACCGAGGCCGAAGGCCGCCGAGGAGACCAGCTGACCGAACCGGAAACCCTGGTCGATGCTCCTGACTTTCATGTTCCCGAACAACCAGCTGACGAGGATCATCAGGAGCGCCCCGAACAGGAGCCCGAGGAGCGGGGAGAGAAAAATGAAAAGGACGACTTTCATGATTCCGCCCACGACGAGCGCCTCGAAACCGCCCTTGACGACACCCGCGCCCGCCAGCCCCCCGATGAGGGCGTGCGAGACGCTGATCGGCATCCCGAACTTCGTGCAGAAGTGCGTCCAAACGATCGCCCCCACGAGCGATGAGAGGATCATCACCTCGGTGATGACCATCGGATTGACGATGCCCTTCCCGATCGTGTTGGCGACGTGTACACCGAAGACGAACGCCGCGACGAAATTGAAGAACGCGGCCCAGATGACCGCGTTGCGCGGTGAGAGGACCCTCGTCGAGACGACGGTCGCGATGGAATTCGCGGCGTCGTTCATGCCGTTCAGGAAATCGAAGAGGAGGGCGAGGCCGATCGTAAAGACGACGAGGTAGGCCATGGATGTGTCCCGGGCGGATCAGGAATGCTTGATGAGGAGGCCTTCTATAACGTTCGCGGCGTCCTCGCATTTGTCGGTCGCCGTTTCGAGGCCGACGTAGATTTCCTTCAGCTTGATGACGTTGATCGGGTCCTTCTCGCGCTCGAAGAGGGCCGCCACGGCCTCCTCGAACGCCGTGTCGGCCTCATTCTCGCATTCGTGGACCTTCTTCAGGACTTCGCCGAGCTCGTCCCTCTTGTGGAGGTCGCGGACCATATGGATCCCCTTGTGGAGCTCCCTGACGGACCGGTCGAGGATCCCGATCAGTTTCGCCATGTCCGTCGTGACCTCCCTGACGCGGTAGAGTTCGAACCGTACCACGGCGCCGTAGATGTTGTCGAGGATGTCGTCGAGCGACGAGGCCAGCCGGTGGATGTCCTCCCGGTCGAAGGGCGTGATGAACGTGCCGTTCAGTTCCGACATGATGTCGTGGGTGATGGTGTCGCCCCGGTGCTCCTTGTCCTCGATTTTTTGAACGAGGGATTTTCTGTCCGCCTCCGGCGTGGAGGGAAGGAGTTTGAGGAGCTCTGTGGTCTCGACGAGGTTTTCGGCGGTCTGTTCGAAAAAGGCGAAGAACTTGTCGTTCTTCGGCATCAGAAATGTGAGCAATGAGTCGAATTTCATGGTCCAAGGGGGGCTGAGGGATCCCGAAAGTGAATTTCGCGGGAAATATATCACATCAGCGGGTCATATGCAATTGCGCGCCGGGACTGCGTTCGGCCTCCGGGTTGCATCCGTCGTCGGGAACGGGCTCCCGCTAAAGGTGCGGCGGATGTCTGCGCGGCTGGGCACCCCGAAATTCCGCAAATTTGAAATCGGCCAGGGGGTTTCCTATATTGCCCCCCCGATTTGTACTTATCAGACAGGAAAATCATCGTATGAGCGTTAAAAGCGAGACATTTTTCTCGGATGTCACCAGGAATTTCGATAACGCCGCCCGCCATCTGAACTACCCCGAAGGCCTGCTGGAACAGATCAAGGTCTGCAATAGCATCTATCACTTTCAATTTCCCGTCAAAACGGACAAGGGGTACGAGGTGGTCTCCGCCTGGAGGGTGGAGCACAGCCAGCACAAACTTCCCACCAAGGGCGGCATCCGCTACAGCCCGCACGTGAGCGAGGACGAGGTCAAGGCGCTCGCGGCGCTGATGACCTACAAGTGCGCCCTCGTCGACGTTCCGTTCGGCGGCGGAAAGGGGGGCGTGAAGATCGACCCCCGCAAATATAATGAAGAGCAGCTTCAGAGGATCACCCGCCGCTACACCGCGGAGCTGATCAAGAAGAATTTCATCGGGCCGGGCATCGATGTCCCGGCGCCGGATTACGGCACCGGCGAGCGGGAGATGGCCTGGATCGCCGACACCTATTCCGCGTTCCACCCCGGGCAGATCGACGCCAGCGGTTGCGTCACCGGCAAACCCCTCGCCCAGGGCGGAATCAGGGGGAGGAGGGAGGCGACCGGCCGGGGAGTGTTCTTCGGCCTGCGCGAAGCGTGCGACCAGAAGGACGACATGAAGGCGCTCGGCCTGACGAAAGGGCTCGATGGGAAGAAGGTCGTCGTCCAGGGCCTCGGGAACGTGGGCTACCACGCGGCGAAATTTCTCCACGAGGCGGGCGCGGTGCTGGTGGGTCTGGCCGAGTACGAGGGCGCGGTCGGGAATCCGAAAGGCCTCGACCTCGAGGCCGTGATGAAGCACCGGCGCGAAACGAAATCGATACTGAAATTCCCCGGCGCGGCCGACATGAAGACCGCGGACGCGCTCACGATGGAGTGCGACATCCTGGTTCCCGCGGCGCTCGAGAACCAGATCACGATGGCGAACGCCGACGGCATCAGGGCGAAGATCATCGGCGAGGGCGCCAACGGCCCGGTCCGCAGCGACGCGGACGAGGCCCTGCGCAAGAGGGGCGTCCTCGTCGTCCCCGACATGTACCTCAACGCCGGCGGCGTGACGGTCTCGTATTTTGAATGGCTCAAGAACCTTCAGCACGTCAGGATGGGCCGCCTCGGCAAGCGGTACACTGAAACGGCGACAAGCCAGCTCATCACGACGATCGAGAAGGCGACGGGAAAAACGCTCCTCGACGCCGACAAGGTGAAGCTGATGCAGGGTCCGGACGAGGAGGCGCTCGTGAACTCCGGTCTCGAAGATACGATGATCGAGGCCTACCACGAGATCAGGGAAACCTGGAAAAAACAGCAGGGTGTCGATATGCGGACCGCCTCCTTCATCGTCGCCATCGACAAGGTCGCCCAGTCGTACATGGAACTGGGGGTATTCCCATGACCGGGAGTGTGGGTGAAAAAACCCACCCCATATCCGCAAACCTGATTCAGGCCCGTTTCGCCGGTCCGCAACCCAACCCCTCTCGCGGTTTTTTTTGGGTTTTTTCGGGAATTGTTCTCCGGATTTTCTGGTACGGAGAATGTATCTAACCAGATGGTCAGATGTATCCCACTTACTTTCAGGAGCTTTTTTATGAACAGTTACACATCCGAGAAACTCGCAGAAGTCAAGACAAAGAATCCGAACGAACCGGAATTTCACCAGGCAGTCCAGGAAGTCCTCGAATCCCTCGCGCTGGTCCTCGAGAAACATCCCGAGTACCGCAAGGCGAAAATTGTCGAGCGCATGGTCGAACCGGAAAGGGTGATCATGTTCCGCGTCCCCTGGATGGACGACAGGGGCGAAATCCACGTCAACCGCGGCTACCGCATCGAGATGTCGAGCGCCATCGGCCCCTACAAGGGGGGCCTGCGTTTTCATCCCTCGGTCAACCTCGGGATCCTCAAGTTCCTCGCGTTCGAACAGGTCTATAAGAACAGCCTCACGACCCTCCCGATGGGCGGAGGCAAGGGCGGGTCGGACTTCGACCCGAAGGGCAAATCGGACACCGAGGTCATGCATTTCTGCCAGAGCTTCATGTCCGAGCTCTTCCGCCACATCGGGCCCGACACCGACGTCCCCGCCGGCGACATCGGCGTGGGCGGCAGGGAGATCGGGTTCCTCTTCGGGCAGTACAAGCGACTGAGGAACGAATTCACCGGCGTGCTGACCGGCAAGGGACTGAACTGGGGCGGTTCGCTGATCCGGCCCGAGGCGACAGGCTACGGCGCAGTCTACTTCGCGGCGGAGATGCTGGCCACCCGGAAGGAAGACCTGAAGGGAAAAACCTGCCTCGTCTCCGGGAGCGGCAACGTCGCCCAGTACACCATCGAGAAGATCCTTCATTTCGGCGGAAAGGCCGTCACGCTTTCCGATTCATCGGGATACATCCACGACGAGGAGGGGCTTGACGCGAATAAACTCCGGTACGTCATGGACCTCAAGAACGTGCGCCGCGGCCGCATCGCGGAGTACGCCGAGAAATTCAAGAGCGCGAAGTTCATCCCGATCGACCACAAGCTCGGGTACAACCCGCTCTGGAACCACAAGGCGCACTGCGCGTTCCCCAGCGCCACGCAGAACGAGATCAACGGAAAGGACGCCGAAAACCTGCTGAACAACGGCGTCTCCGTCGTCTCGGAGGGCGCCAACATGCCCACCACGATCGACGGCATCAAACAGTTTCTCGACCACAAGATCCTCTACGGGCCCGGCAAGGCGGCCAACGCGGGCGGGGTGGCCACGTCGGGGCTCGAGATGTCGCAGAACAGCCAGCGTCTCGCCTGGCCGCGCGAGAAGGTGGACGAGCACCTGCACGGGATCATGAAGAGCATCCACAAGGCGTGCGTGACCACGGCCGAGCGCTTCGGGACCCCCGGCAACTACGTCAACGGCGCCAACATCGCCGGCTTCCTCAAGGTCGCCGATTCGATGATGGATCAGGGCCTGGTGTGAGCGCGGGAGCGTCCGGCGTCGGCGTCGGTTGATGGACGGCGAGATGGACCCGCCCGCGGGAAGATGAGCATGGAACGCGAAACATCCCCCGGGCCGGTCCCCGCCGGTTATTCGCAGAACTTCCTGGACCTGATGCGCTGGAGGGTCCGCGAAGTTCTGCTCGTTTCCAGCCACTACGATTCCTACCTGTTCGACGAGGACGGCCAGCTCTACGGCCTGATCCAGGACGAATACCTCGGCCTGAGCATGAGCCACTCGCCCGAGATCGTCAAGGTCTCGAAGGCCTCCGACGCGCTCGCGCTGCTCGGGGAGGGCAGGCAGTTCGACCTTATCATCACCACCCCCCACATCGAGGACAGCCATCCGCTCCAGTTCGCGAAGCGGGTGCGGGAGCTGGGCGTCGCCCGGCCGATCACCCTGCTGGCGTTCGACAACCGGGAGCTCTCCTCGCTGCTGGCCCAGCACGACACGACGGTCTTCGACAGGATCTTCATCTGGCAGGGCGACTTCAGGCTCATCATCGCCATCATCAAGGACCTCGAGGACAGGATGAACGTCGGGCACGACACCGAATCGGTGGGCGTGCAGTCGATTCTGTTGATAGAGGACAACATGCGGTTTTACTCCTCGCTCCTCCCGGAGATGTACACCGAAATCATGAAGCAGTCGAAACGCCTCATCTCCGAGGGGAAAAACATCTCACAGCGGTACATGAGGATGCGGGCCCGCCCGAAGATCCTCTTCTGCAGCGACTACGAGTCGGCGCTGGAATACTTCACGCGGTACCGCGACGCGATCCTGGGGGTCATCTCCGACATCGACTTCCCGAGGGACGGCGTCCCGGATCCGCGCGCCGGTCTCGATTTCGCGCGGCACGTCAGGGGCCTCCAGCCCGACATGCCGGTGCTGCTGCAGTCGTACCACCCGGAGATCGAACGGGAGGCCGCGGCCGTTGGGGCGTCGTTCGTGCTGAAAGCCTCCGCCTCGATGCTCGAGGGGATCAAGGCGTTCATGAAGAGCGCCTTCGGCTTCGGCGATTTCATTTTCCGTACGGAAGACGGCAGGGAGGTCGGCCGGGCGAAGGACCTCCGTTCGCTCGAGGAGCAGCTGCGCGTCGTGCCGCCGCAGAGCATCAGGTATCACGGCGAGAGGAACCATTTCTCCAACTGGCTCAAGGCCCGGACGGAGTTCTGGCTGGCGGACCAGCTGCGCCCTCGCCGCGTCTCCGATTACCGTTCGCTGGAAGAGTTGCGCGAGGACCTGATCCTGAGTCTCAGGACGTACCGCCGGAACCAGGCCCGGGGGGCGATCACCGATTTCGAGAGCGAATCGTTCGACCCGACCGGGACCTTTGCAAGAATCGGGGGCGGCTCCATCGGCGGGAAGGCGCGCGGGATGGGGTTCCTGAACATGCTCCTCAACGCCGACGGGATGGAGTACCGTTACCCGGGCGCCAGGGTGTTCGTCCCCTGCGCGGTCGTCATCGCGACCGACGTCTTCGACCGGTTCCTCGACCTGAACGACCTCCGCGGATTCGCCCTCGACTGCGACGACGACGCCCTCATCACGAGCGCCTTCGTCGAGGCGGAGAAGTTCCCCCCGGAGATCATCTCGCGGATCGTGCAGTTCCTGGAGATCGTCGCCGACCCGATCGCCGTGCGTTCGTCGAGCCTCCTGGAAGACTCGCAGTACCAGCCCTTCGCAGGGGTGTACGAAACATACATGCTCCCGAACAACAATCCCGACATCTCGGTGCGTCTGCAGGAGGCGCTCGCGGCGATCAAGAGGGTGTATGCCTCGACCTTCTACCGGAAGGCGAAGGAGTACATGAAGGCCACGCCGTACCGCCTGGAAGAGGAGAAGATGGCGGTGGCGATCCAGAAGATGGTCGGCTCCCGGTGGGGGAAACGGCACTACCCCGAGATGGCGGGCGTCGGACGCTCGTACAATTTTTATCCCATCCCGCCGCAGGAGCCCGAGGACGGCATCGCCTCGATCGCGCTCGGCCTGGGGAAGATGGTGGTGGAAGGAGGGCCGAGCGTCAAGTTCTCCCCGCTCCATCCCAGGCACCTCCCGCAGTTCTTCACCGTGGCCGACACGCTCGAGAACAACCAGCACGAGTTCTTCGCCCTCGACATGACGCTGAGGGGTTTCGACTCCGACAAAACGTATGATTCAAGAATAGGGCTCTTCGACCTCTCGGTGGCCGAGGATGACGGGTCGCTGGTGAAGGTCGGGTCGACCTGGTCGCCCGAGAACGACGCGGTGTACGAAGGGATTTCGCGGCCCGGGATGCGCCTGGCGACGTTCCAGACCCTCCTCCTGGACGCCTCGTTCCCCCTGCCGGAGATTCTCTCGAAAGTCCTCGCGCTCGGGAGCGAAGCGATGGGCACGGCGATCGAAATCGAGTTCGCGGTTAACCTCTCCGACCGGCAGTCCGGGCTGACCGAGGTGGGGCTGCTGCAATTGCGGCCGATGGTGGTGGACAGGGAGCCGGGCGAAATCGACGAGGCCGGTATCCCTCCCGGGCGGATCCTCTGCCGCAGCGACCAGGTCCTCGGGAACGGCGTCATCGACGACATCCGGGACATCGTCTGCGTGGATTATCACCTCTTCGACCGCGGGAGGAGCCGCGAGGTGGCGCAGGAGGTGGAACGCCTCAACGCGAAG
>DATDQD010000211.1:0-4755 GCA_035292425.1 Bacteroidota bacterium | reverse complement strand
GTTCACCCAGAGGAACCCCCTGACGCGCGGGCCCTCCACGGGGTCCCACGGGATGTTGTCGTCGTAGGTGCCGGCGATCGAACCGGTGCCCACCTTCTGGCTGTCCGAGACGATCGTCAGCGGATAGAACACCTCGATGGTCTCGCCGTTGTATTCCCTGTCGAGGAGAACGCCGGGGCGCCAGAGGCTGTCGGAGCCGCTCCCGGTGATGACGGTGTAAATCTGGCGCAGGATCGTGTCGCCGCCGATCACTCCCGATTGCCAGGCCGTGAACGGGACGCGTATCCATCTCGAGGACGGCGCGGTCGCGGCGGGCATGAACGCCCAGCTCGAATCGGCGCCGAAGCGGAGCTCCACGTCGACGTCGAGGGGGTTCCCGCCGAGGATGGTGTCGAGGTACGACGCCCCGGCACCGACCATCATGTAATTGAGGCCGGGGTTCGGCCGGTTGAAGACGTCGCTGCGGACGGAATCCCCGCCGGCGACCGTTTCGAACACCCCCTTGAGGCCGTAGGGCGGGGACGCGCACTCGACGGTGAATCCCCTTCCGATGACCCTGACCGCGGCGGTGTCCATCGAGATCCCCCGCAGCAGGGTGTCGCCCGAGGTGGAGTCGATGAGGTCCCACCATGGCTTCAGGGTGAGATCGGCGATCTGTATCGGATGCCTGTGATAGAGGATTTTGAAGGTGTGGCCGTCGGGCCGGCTGGGGTCGAAATACCGGACCCGGACATTCGCCTCGTTGTTCCCCGCGATGTTGTAGGCGTCGGAAATGACGTCCCCGGCGGAGTACGGATACACGACACCCGGGTTGGGAGCGTGGGGCGTCGCCTCCCTGAGCGCCGGCGCGGAATAGATCCTCTGGTTGTAGAAGGACCCGTCGGGGTTATAGGCGCGCGACCGGAGGGCGAAGTAGTATTTCTGCCCGTTGACCAGAGGCCGCCCCCGGATGTAGTCATGGGTGATATCCAGAAAACGCGGCTTGAGGACGTCGAACGCCGGGAGCCGGACCCCTTCGCCGATCGGGGATTCGGCATGCGGCAGCTGGAACAGCTCATAGTTCTCGAAACGGAAACCGCGGGAATCGTACGATTCAACGGCATCCAGGGCGCCGCGGTCCGACTCCCAGTCCAGGAGGATTTTGTTGTCGAGTTCTATCGTCCTCACGGTCGGGAGCGGCATGGTCGCCGGCGCGACGAAGTTGGTGAGGAAGAGGTCCCTCGCCGCGCCGATGGTTTGCCGGATGCGCGAAATGCCCGAACGGTTATCCGCGCCGACCCCCCCCGCCAGGGCAAAAACAACCTCCTGCGTATCCCCGCGGGCGAGGGAAAACGCGCCCGAGGAGAGCACCAGCCGCCTGTCCCCCTTCGCGGTCACCGTCCCGTCCACCCAGCCGGCGTAATTCTCGGGGTCCCCGGTCAATTCAAACTTCGTGCACTCTCCCGTGATCGGGTCCCTCAGGCACCGGGGGGAATCGTCGAAGACCCCCTGGTATCCGCGCATGATGTTCCACATGGTCACCGCACCCGTGAACGATCCCAGCCGGGAATCCCCCGTGCGGGTATCTCCGTCGAGGTAGGTGAAGGAGCTCGCCGGCAGGTTGGAGTATCCGGGAACCCTGCCGCCGTCCCAGTACGCCGTCGAGCCGGCCACGGGAACCCTCGGCCCCTGCAGAAGGGCGTACCCCACCACGGAGGGAACGGCCGGGACCTTGTCGAATTCCAGGTCGCGGGACTCGGCATTGTACGCGTACATGAACTGACCCGCCGCGTCGTACCCGGCGTAATCGTCGGAGTAGTTCCCGACGTCCGCGTCGACCCACTTCGATATCACCATCGAGTCGATTCGCGCGTTGGCCGGGGTGAGGGCGCCGCCCTTGTAGATGATTTTATACTTCTGATAGGCGACGTCTTCGATGCCCCCCGCCCTGTTGTACGCCCAGCAGGTGACCTGCGTCTCGAGCCCGATGGGATCGCTTGCATAGAGCCTGACGCTGGCGAGGGTATCGAGGTCGTTGATGACGAACCAGATGACCTGGTCCGCGCCGGCCAGTCCCGGTTCGTCGCTGACGGAGTCTTTCAGGCCGTCCGGGTTCGGCTGATACCCCGGGATGCCGTTTCGTTCGTACCAGGGGGCGCCCTTGTCCCAGGGCCACTCCAGCCAGTCGCGCCTGTATTGATCCCGCAACAGTTCCACGTCGCGCTGTGACACGAGAAGGTCGGGAATTCCGTATGAGTCGGCCGCGTCCCTGCGGAGGTCCCCCGTCGCCCAGTCGGGGCGGATCCTGAAGATCCTCACGTCCGGACTGGAGGGGTTCTCGTACACCCCCGGGCTGATGATCCTCCCCGGGATCGTGCCGCTCCGGAACGTCTGGCCGCCGATGTGCAGTGTCTGCACTCCCCCGTCACTGACGATTCCGCCCCACAGGAGGCCTTCCCTGAAGACGACCGTGGAGCTGCCGCGCGGAAACACGACGCCCGGCCGATCCTTTGCCGCGTCGTATCCCAGGACCCCGTCGGAATTCGCCCACATGGTAAGGCGATTCACCGTCAGCGCGGCGGACGCGGGAATCCCCGACGCCGCGTCCGGATCGGGGCCGGCGCCCGGACCCGTGGACGGGACCTGGGGCTGGAGCGGGCCGTGCGAGAGCGCGACCAGGATCGGGAGGAGCGCCCTCCGTATGGATGACAGGGGGATCATTCGCAGGTGACCCGGACGAAGTACGATGAGTTGTGCAAGGGGAGAAAGTTAAGCAATGTACGGAAAACGAAGAGTGATTTCAAGCGATCAGTGAGAAGGTGAGAACATGCTGTGCGGGCGGGCGGGGGGGGTGCGATGTCCGCGGGCCGCAAGCTATTTCAACAGGAGCATCTTGCGGATTTCGCTGAAGGAGCCCTGAGAGCCTGATTCCGGCAGTGACGTCGATGCTGTCATCCTGACGTAGTACGCGCCGCTCGGCATCGCCGAGCCCGACGAGTTCCGTCCGTCCCAGGCGACCGAATGGCTGCCGGGCGGGTAGTCTCCGTCCGCCAGGACGGCTATTTCCCTGCCGAGAACATCGTACACCGCGACCATGATGCGGGAATCGTGCCCGGCGGAGAATGTGATCCTGGTGGTCGGGTTGAACGGGTTCGGGTAATTCTGCGACAGTACGTAGCCGGATGGCGTTTTCGGCCCGGGCGGCGGCACGTCGTTGATCAGCGGGAACGCCCCGTACTTAAGGAGCAGCAGGCTTGTGACGCTGGAGTTGTCGACCGACACGCTCCCCGTCTGGTCCATCCTCGCGTAGACGGCCGATCCGCCGAATTCGTCCTTCACGATCATGCTGTCGCACACCGTCGTGATGAAATTCATGTCCCAGGAGAGAACGATCGGGTAATCCCCCGTCCCCGGCTGGAACCGGACCCGGTACGTGTCCGCCTGGGTGTAGGTGACGAACGGGAGGAGATTGACCCGGAGACCTTCGCCCAGGTCGCATGCGGAGTTCCCCGGCGAGACGAACCGGGCATCGAACGTTCCGGGGAACGGCGGGGGCGGCAGCTCGAATTCTCCGAGCCATGCTTCGATCCCGCACGAGGCATCGGGGTGCAGGCCGAGGTAGATCGTGTCGCGGGCCTGCCCGGTCTCGCGGATCGCGAGGGGCATCAGCCAGTTGGCCACGCCGATGAATGTCGCGCGGAAATTGAACACGGCCGACCACGGGCCGGTCCCGACTGAATTTTTGGCGAGCACGCGCCAGTAATACCTCACATGGCTCTGCAGCGGGCCCGTCTGCCAGCTCGTGTTCACCAGGTTGGAGTCGTCGCTGAAAATGCTCGTGAAGAGAGGGTCTCTCGCGACCTGAAGCCGGTACGAGAGGGCGTTTTCCGGGACGCTCCAGGTGAAGACCGGCGCCGCGGTCACCCCGTCGGAGTTGTTAAGCGGGAAAATCAGCGTCGGGGCGGGCGGGGGTGATAGCGTCGTGAAACGGAAGACGGTTGAGTAGGCGCTGGAGCCGGCGGCGTTGGACGCGTTCACTCTCCAGTAATAGGTCGTGCTGTTGAGAAGGAATGCGAACTGTTTGCAGCGGTTCGACCCCGATGCGGTGTCGTTATACGTCAGGATCGTGAAATTGGAATCGACGGCCACCTGGAGCCGGTACGACGCGGTCCTGGCGGCTGAATCCCAGCAGAGCGTCACCGGGAGGGCCAGATTCGGAGCGCCGTTCACCGGCGAGAGCAGGACCGGAGGCGGCGGCGTTGTGAGGGCCGTCGTCTTGAACCTGAAAAAGGCCGAGGGGGTCCCCTGCCCGAGGTTGTTGACTCCCCGGACCCTCCAGAAATGGTCGGTGTTGCCGTCGAGGGGGCCGACCGCGAGAGACGTACCCGTCACCGTCTGGTCGGTCACCATCTGCGTGAAGAGTGAGTCCTTCGCGAGTTCGAGGCGGTACTGGAACGCGCACGGCTCCGCCTGCCAGCTCAGCGTCGTATTTTCATCGACGTTCAGCGTTCCGTCGGCCGGGAGGAGCAGGACGGGTGCGGACGAGAGGGCGCGCGTGACCCGGAAGTTCCTCGAGGCATACGGCCCCGTTCCGGAAGCGTTCTTTCCCCTCACCCTCCAGTAATGCGTCCGGCAGTTTTCCAGCGCGACCGTCAGGTAGGAGGTGTCGGCGACGGAGACGTCGCTCACGACCGACAGGAAGGCCGCGTCGGTGGCCACCTGTACCTGGTACGAATCGACGTGCGTCGCGCTGAGCCACCGGAGTGTCGCGGCGGG
>DATDQD010000210.1:0-13518 GCA_035292425.1 Bacteroidota bacterium | reverse complement strand
GAGATAGGCGATCGCGGCCCCGTCGCCGTCGCTGTGACTGCCGATGGAGTAGATCGCCGCCTTCCGCACTTCCAGATCGGCCTTCGAGTTCAGGATCTTTTTCAGGACCTCGACCACTTCCGGGCTGTCGTCGTTGCCGATGGCGTAGACCGCGTCCCTGCGGACCTTGGAGCTCCTGTCGTTGAGGGCGATCTCGGAGAGCTTCTTCCGGCTTTCTTTCGTGTCGAAATTTCCGAGGACGTACACGATCTTGCTGCGGATGTTCTCGCTCTTCGTCTGGTCGTAGAGGGTCACGACCGTGGAAAACGCCTTGTCGCTCCCCATGTTCGCCAGGGCGTAGAGGGCGGCGAGCTGGACGTCCTCGTCGGCCGATTCGTCGAGGTTCTTCAGCATCGCTTCGTACTCCGGCTTCCCCTCGCGGGCAAGCTGGCTGGCGAGGCCCACCATCGATGAACGGGCGTCGTCGGCCCATTTGCTGTCCGGGTACTCCCCGATGAACTCTCGGTAGCACTCGAAGGCGACTTCCGTGCGCGTCTCCAGCCTGAGCGTGGAATAGCAAAGCCAGTAGCGGGCGGCGTCGATCATGTCGCTCTCCTCGTACTTCTTGACGTAGTCCTCGAGCGAGGATTTAGCGTCCTTCCACTTTTCGTCCAGGATGTAGCCGTATGCTTTTTCGTAGGCCTTCGTGGACGCCTCCTGCGACCGCACCGCAGGCCGGATTGCCAGCAGGAAGGCGAGAAAGAGGAAGGTCCGGAACATCGTCCGGGCTCCGGGGCCGGGGGTTCTGGTCGGTGCTGAGCGCATGATGCTGTTCTCCGATGGTTAAAGGTTTTGTCGAATTTTGTCGCCGGTCTCACCGGCTTCGCCGGCCTGGACGTCACTCAGGCTGGCGCGGATGGCCTCGAGGTTGATTTTTAATAGGATCGATTTGGAATCGACGCCCTGCCGGACGAGCTCGATCGCGGGCGTGCCCCTGCCGACCTCCATGTTCGCAAGCTGGAGGAGGATGATCTGGAGGTTTTGCACCAGTTGACGGAGCTGCTGCTGGGACGGCCTGTTGAGCGCGACGGTGAGGACGTTCCCCCTGTTATAGAGTTCGCGGGAGACTTTCTGGTGGCGGCTTAAATCGATGGCGGCGGACTGCTTCGCGTCCAGGTTCGTCAGGCCGAGGAGCAGGTTGCGCGAGCGTTCCAGGTAAGCCAGCGCGGCTTTGTTGGTCGCGTCGGCCGTCCCGGCGGCCTCGCCGGTCTCGCCGTTTACGGTCGGCTCGCCCGTCCGGCCGGAGGGAGAAGTAGATGTCAGGGATTCCTGGTCTTGTGTGGGTGTCTCGATCACGCCGTTGCCGGTGAAAAATGTCCGACCCATGTAGATGCCGAACGTCACGAGCAGAACCGCCGCGATGCCGTAGGCCCATGCGGGACGCATCCCAGGGAGAAACGGAATAATCCTGCCGCCGGAGGGGCGGCCTGCTCCCCGGCCATCCTGCGGACGTTCGATGAACGCGCCGGTATCCCCGAGGCCTGCCGACTCGCCGTCTTGTGTCGCGGTTTCGAGGCTCGCATCGAGCCCCCGCCCGAACTCCTTCCATTCCTCCCCGGTCGGTTCCACGCGCGTCCGTTCGTTCATCAGCGTGAGCGTCCGCTTCAGCTCTTCGAATTCCTTGTGGCACGACGCACACGTTTCGATATGGTGATCGAACTCCCGCTTCTTGCGCGCGTCCAGCTCGTCGTAGAGCGCCTCGGCGAAAAAGTCCCTGATGTTATCGCAGGTCATGGTCGTCGTCCTTCCAGTCCGAAATCGGTCCTGTAAAAATGCAATTCTTTCTGCAGCCGCCTGATCGCCCGGAAGAGGTGCACCTTCACCGTCCCCTCAGCGAGGTCCATCGCCGCGGCGATCTCTTTCAAGGGGAGATCCTGGTAATGCCTCAAGACGAACACCGATCGCTCCTGCGCCGACAGGCAACCCAGCGCGCGCTCGACGTGCTGGCGAATCACCCCGGCCTCGGCCGATTTCTCGGGGTTCGGGGCAGGGGGGGTATGGCGGGTCGGGTTCATTGTTTCGGTCGTCTCCAGTTCGTCATTGTACTCGATATTCTGTTTCTTATTGACCCTCTTATGGTCGAGGAACGTGTTCAGCGTGATCCGGTGGAGCCACGATGACCATTTCGCGTCGCCGCGGAAGCCCGCCAGACCGCGGAACGCGCGGATGTACGCCTCCTGCGAGAGGTCCTCGGCGTCGTGCCGGTTGCCGGTCAGATCGTATGCCAGCCGGTATGTCGTGATCTTCGAGCGCTCCACAAGCCGGCGGAAGGCGTCCTTGTCGCCCTTCTGCGCGCGATCGATCAGCAGCTTTTCATCGGTCACTCAGGCTCCTGGGGATCCGGTAGTAAGACGAAAGGTACGCCGGAAAGGTTTACGGGGCAACCGGATGTCGGCTCCTTCTGGCCTTTAATCGTATATAGGGGAAGAATTTGAGAGTGTTTTCACGGTTTTATAAAGGAGAGAACTATGTAAGACCGGGGGATTCAACCCATTGAGGGAGGTGACAATAACGAGTAGATTTTCCCGGAAGGAGAAATTGGGATGGTACAGAGTAAACCGTCGCCGGCCTCTGGGTCCCGATCGCTGTACCGCGAAATTCGTTCCGTGCTTGAGGCTGCACGATCATCGGTGTATCGTACTGTAAATACGGCCATGGTGCATGCTTATTGGCAGGTCGGTAGGCTGATTGTGGAGTTCGAGCAGGGGGGAAAGAATCGGGCGGTCTATGGGGATGCGTTATTGGTTGAATTATCGAAACGTCTCACGTCGGAATTCGGTCGGGGGTTCGACCCCTCGAATCTACGATACATGCGGATATTCTATCAGAAGTTTCCAAAGGGTGGTCCGACCCGGACGGTTGGTCCTGGCAGAGAGAATCGTGACTCAGTGCGTCACAAATTCAGTTTAAGGCCGGAGCTTTCATGGACACACTATCGTTTGCTCTCAGGTGTAGAAAATAGTGCTGCCCGCGAATGGTACATGAATGAGGCGGCCGATCAGCATTGGTCCACACGCCAGCTCGACCGACAGGTTTCAGTGCTGTACTATGAACGATTAATCAGCAGCCGCAGGAAGGGCCCTGTCCGAAGGGAGGCTTTGATGAAAATGAATGGAATCGAACCGGAGCAGTTTATACGGGACCCCTACGTCCTGGAATTTCTTGATTTGAAAGACTATCCTGGCTTACGGGAATCGACACTGGAGCAGGGCATTATCGATAATCTACAGTCGTTTCTCCTGGAGTTGGGGAAGGGATTTTCGTTCGTTGCCCGACAAAAGCGGATTCGATTTGAAGAGGAGGACTTCTATGTGGACCTCGTTTTCTACAACTATTTGCTCCGGTGCTTCGTCCTGGTGGACCTCAAGGTTGGGAAACTCACTCACCAGGACATCGGACAGATGGACTCCTATGTGCGTCTGTTTGACGTCCATGCCCGGTCCGGTGGTGATAATCCAACGATCGGATTGATCCTCTGCTCACGGAAGAACGAAGCGATAGCCAGGTATTCGGTTTTGAGTGAAAACCGTCAGATCTTTGCGGCAAAATATCTCAAGTATCTTCCGTCGGAGAAACAGCTTGAGCGGGAAATCGAACGCGGGCGGCGACATCTCGAGATGCGCGGTGCGGGTGGGCGGCCTGCCAGAGGATAGCTGAAATCAGCCCACCCACCACGCCGGGATGAATCACTTCCCCTTCCTCACGTAGATGTCCCCGTTGAAGTTCTTGAAGATGATCTCCGGGCCGCCGCCGTTGATGGTCCCGGTCATGAGCTTCTCGAGCGTCACCTTGTACTTTCCCTTCCTGCCCTTCCCGTTGTCCTCGACCCTGGTGGTGGTGTTGTCCATCTTCATGTCGAAATCGCTGTAGATCTCTCCCATGTCGGACTTCATCCTGAGGGTCGCCGCCGTGCCGGCGGGGAAGGTGACGTCGATGTCCCCGTTCATCGAGCTGAAGGACATCGATTTCTTCGGGTCGATGCCGTTGAAGACCACGTCGATGTCCGCGTTCATCGCGTCGGCCACGACCGATCCTGTGACGTCCCTGATCGAGATCGCGCCGTTCATGTTGCTCACCTCGATGTCGCCCTTCACGCCCGTGACGACGATGTCGCCGTCGTTCATGGTGTTGAGCTTCATGGAGGTGTTCACCGGCACCTGGATGACCAGCTCGAGGGTTTTCCCCATCCCCCTAATTCCGGTGTTGATGCTGACTTCGTTGTTGTCCTCCTCGACGGAGAGGGTGCTGCTGTTGCCGGTAATGCGTCGCATGCCTTTCCTGCGTTCGAGGTTCTTGCTGCCTCCCCAATCCAGTTCGTCCAGGTCGTCAGATCCGGTCCCGGGCCGGTCCTTCGCCGTGACGATCACCTCTTTCCCGGCGTACCCCTTCACGGTGATCGAGCCGTTCATGAGGCCGGCCTTCAGCTGTACGGGCCGGGACGGGTCGGTGAGGGTGACGGTGATTTTATCGCCGTCGTCGACCTGCGCCGGGGCGGGCGAGACGACGACCAGCGCCAGCGCGGCGACGAGGAGGGCGTATCTGATGAGGTTCATTGTTTTTCTCCTTTGAGTGAAAGATAAATGTCTCCGTTGAGCGTGTCGAATGAAAGCTCGGGCCCGCCTCCGCCGGCCTCCACGACGAACGAGTCGCCGCTGCGGTAAATCTTCCTGCCGTTCCGTTTTTCGCTGACGGCGGCCTTCCGGGGGACGTGTTTCACGGGGAAATCGGTGTAGACCTCGCCGTTCATGGTTTTGAGCCTCAGGCTGGCGGATACCGGTTCGGGAAATTCCACGTCCACCACGCCGTTCACCGTCTTGAAGGACGATTCCTCGGACGGATTTTTCGTGAAGCTGACCGTGACGTCGCCGTTGACGGTCGAGACTTTCCCCGAGCCGGCGACTTCCTTCATCTCCACGTCGCCGTTGACGTTGCGGACCTCGAAGGCGCCGGTCATGTTCCGGACGTCGATGTCGCCCGAGTTCACGGTCTTGAGGATGAAATCGGTCTTTACGGGCACCCTCAGCTCGAAATCGTACGCCACGTCGTACCCGTAGTGGTCCCACCCGCGGTAGTTGACCGATCCGTTGTTCCTCCTCCAGGGGGCGTCGACATAAATGAGAATGCGGTCCGATTCCTCCCTGATGTCGAGGGTGACCTCCCGCTTCGCCTGTTCCATCCGGTCGTCCGATTCGGCGTTGATCTTCCTGCAGGCGACGAGCTCGACGTCGCTCCCGTCATACCCGACGACGTTGATCGATCCGTTGACGTTGTCCACGAGGACACGGTGCGAGCCGGACGCGGAGCCGAACTTCAGCGACCGCTTCAGGGTGTCGCGCTCGATGACCCCGGCCGAGAGGGAGCAGGAAACGAAGCAGAGCGTCAGCAGGGCGGTGTTGATGAGTGTTGTTTTCACGGTGGCGATCTCCATTATAATTGTGCCATTCGCAGGCATCGGAGAGTGGCCTCCGGCCCGGCGTCCCGTTACGTCGTGAGGTGCTGCAGGGCCTCTTCGATCCGCTTTTTCACGGTCTCGTTGACGCCCGGTTTTTGAAGGATTTGTCTGAGCACGTCCCCCGATTCCTTCATG
This sequence comes from Bacteroidota bacterium, assembly GCA_035292425.1. GTDB lineage: Bacteria > Bacteroidota > Ignavibacteria > UBA10030 > SZUA-254 > SZUA-254. The sequence goes on along the minus strand of DATDQD010000210.1, from coordinate 7,892 downwards.
TCGGACTGGACGACCATGTCCACGATCGCCAGCTGGATCAGCGGGGAGGATTGCTTCTCGAGGGCCTTGATTAACCCCCCGCGCACCGCGGGCTGGCCCAGGTTCCTCGACAGGGCGTCGAGGGCGGCCAGCCGGACATTGACGTTCGGGTCCTGGCTGAGTGTCTGGAGGAGCGCCCCGGTGATCTCGGGATCGGAATTATCCACCCTGTAACTCCAGCTCACGCCCTGGAGCCGCCCGGTGGCAGTCTGCTGCTGGAGGAGGGAGACGATCAACAGGCGGCTGACCGACCTCACCTCTTCCCTGAGTTGAACCATTTCCTCGTTGCGAGCGCCGTTGCTGCGCAGGCCATAGCCGATGAAACCCCCGACCATGAGAACGGTCAGGACAAGGGCGAACTGGATGGCGGGTTGGCGCGAAATGAGCGATCCCAGCCTGCCTGGCCAGCCCAGCCTGCCGATCCATTCTAGCATGCCCGGCCGGTCGGGGACGCGGTTGTCTGCGCCGCGGAACCGGCCGGCGGTCGTGAGGCCTGAGCCCCGGAGACTGTTCTCGTAGGCGTTGAGGGCGTCGTAGAAACGGGCGCCGAGGCGTTCGCTTGGGACCTCGTCAGGCACTTTCGCGAGCGACTGCCACATGTTCTTGAGCGATTCCAGTTCCCGGCCGCACTCCTCGCAGGCGCCGAGATGGTCCCTGACCGCGGCCGCGGTACGTTCATCGAGGTCGCCGCTCAAAAAGGCGGCAAGCTCGTTCCGGATATGTTCGTGCATGGTCATCGTGCGGTTTCTCCTGTCAGCGCTAAAAAGATTTTCCTGAGGTCCCTGATGGCGCGGTGGACCCTGACTTTCACGTTTTCAACCGAACATCCCGCGAACTCGGCGATCTCGGCGTACTTCATCCCCTCGTACCGGCTGAGGATGAGGGCCTCCCGTTTCTCGGGGGTGAGCCGCAGGAGCGCCTCTTTTAACAGCGCCGCGTCGTACCGGTGGTCGACGGTGTCGTTCGAGACCGGTTCGAGGGCCTCATTGTTTTCGTCGCGTTCGAGAGGTTGCTCGCGGTTCCATCGTTTCACGTTGTCCATCTGTACGTTTCTCGCAATCGTAAACATCCAGGTCAAGAAGCGGCTTTCGCCGCGGAACGTGTGCCGGTATTTCAGGATCCGGAGGAACACGTCCTGCACCATGTCCTCGCTCAACTGCCGGTCGCCCGTCATCCGGACATAGAAATTGAAGAGCCTCCCGTTGTGCCGCTCGAAGAGGGGGGCGAGGTCGGCAATCCTGCCGTCCCGGACGCTCAGCATGAGCTCTGTATCCGATCGTGAATTCACGTCTCTCTGATGGTGGATCAAGGCGCCTTCTGATCTGTAAACTCGGTTCGGGGGAAAAGGTTACAGGGGAATATGGGAAGGATCGGGGGAAAGGGCAAAATGGGGTGGGAGGGGCCTTTTTCAGGCCACTTTGATAAGATTGAAATTTATGCATATTTATAGAAATTCATGAGTTTAAACGTCGACGAGGTGAATGCGTGTTGATCGTCCATCGATCGGATATCCCACGGGGGAACTGACATGCCCGTCGAACATCTCATCCCCATCCTCCAGGTCTCCATCGGGCCGGTGATTTTGATCTCGGGTATCGGTCTCCTGATCCTCTCGATGACGAACCGGTTCGCCCGGATCGTCGACCGGTCGCGGCAGCTCACGCGCGAACTGCGCGCTTGCAGCGACTCCGCCGATGAACGTTCGCTCCAGGCCCAACTCTCGATCCTCATCCGGCGCGCCCGGTTGGTGAGGATCGCCATCTTCCTCGCGGCGATCAGCGTCCTTCTGGCCGCCGTGCTCATCATCCTCCTTTTTCTCACTGCGTTGCTCGGTATCGACAGCGCGGCGCTCATCACAACGCTTTTTATCATCTGCATGGCGTCGCTGATCGTCTCGCTCCTCATCTTCCTGAAAGACATCAATCTCTCACTCTCAGCTTTCACGCTCGAGGTGAGTTCGGCCGTCCCCGACCGGGACGCATCATCATGAAAGGTGGTATCATGAAAACCCCTCAATCACACTTTGCGTTCTTTGCGTTCTTCGCGTATCTCATCGTTCTGCTCTGCTTCTCTCACCGGGCGTCCGGCCAGGGCGAATCGGCCGATCCCCTCGCCCGCACCAGGGACATCCTGACCTCCGAGGAGATCGTCCTGGTCTGGAGCCAGGGGCCGGTCAGCAGCGCCCGTCAGAAAATCTACGACCTCTCGCTCCAGGGCAACGTCTTCCAGCTCGATCCGAAACCGGCGCAGACCGAAGGGGAAATCGCCGGCAATAAAAAGCTGGCGGTGGCCGCGGGCAACTTCTCCGGCGGGCCGTACAAACATTTCGTGACGGCGTGGGCGGGGCCGGGCGATTCGATCAAGATCGCCGTCCCATGGATCGATGCCGATTCATTGTCGTGGACGGACGCGTCCCGTCTTACGGTTCCCGGCCCGCTCAAGTCCGTGTCGGGTTCGATCAACACTAAAATTCACCTCGTGGCGGGAGATTTTTTCGGCGACAATCGCGACGAGTTCATCCTGGGCTATGAGGGCGCCGACACCGCCATCCACCTCCAGGTGTTTTCGTTCGATTCCGGGAGCCTGGACCCCCAGGCGATGGGTGAGATCCACGACCAGCGGATATTTCTCGCATCGAGCCCCCTGCTCGATAACTGGGACATTGCCGCGGGCGATTTCGACGGCGACGGCAGAGACGAGATCGCCCTGGCGCTGGTGACGCCCGCGCCTGCGGCCAGTTGGGACATGACGGTCGCCATCTATTCGATCGACGATCTCGGGAACCCCGTCGCGCAGGGATCGGCGGTCGTCTTCCCGAAACCCGCCTACACAGTGGGAGAACTGAACGTGGTCGTGACGGCGGGCGATTTCGACATCTACGCCGACGACGAGATCGCGCTCGGATTTTGCTTTTACCAGGGGGACCAGCCGGGGAACGACACGTATCTCTATCTCGTGGACGTGCAGGACGGCCTGAATGCGCTCGCGTTCAATGACGGCCGCCGCGCGGCGCTCAACGCGGTGAGCGTGAACCAGATCGAGCCGCTCAGCATCGCCTCGGGGGACATGGACGGACTGGGGCGCGACGAGATCGCCTTCGGCATCGGGTCGAACGTGAACATCTACGCTGTGAATGACACGCTCCTGCCCCTGTTCCAGGACCAGTTGAGCGGGTTCACCGATAACAGCGACATCAACCGGTACAGCGACGATTATCTCGCCGTCGGCGACATGGACCGGGACGGCGAGGCCGAGATCGTCGTGGTCAAGAACATCTACATTCGCGACAATAACGAGACGCAGAGATTCGAGGTCAAGGTGTACGCCATGCTCGATTCCTCCCTCACCCAGTTCACGCTGAAGACCTCCGCGCTGAACGACGAGCCGACGCCCGACGGGAGCGAAGGACTGATCCGGCATTACGCGGTGGCGATGGGCGATTTCAAGGGGGACCGTTTGCGGATCGGCGACCCGGTCCATTACCGGAAAACCGGGGTGCAGCACATTACGGTTGTTGTCAACTCTCCCCCCGTCCACTATGATGTCTTCGAGCCCGACACGACGAGGCACGACCTGAGCGGCTGCTACCCGGGCCAGGCGTGCGGATTCAGCTCGACGTACATCCAGACCTCGACGGCGGAGACCACGGTGACGGAGGAAGTCCACGACGACTGGGGGGTGGATGCCACGCTCGGCGCCGGGGGAGAGATCTACGGAGTCAAACTCGAGGCCAAGCTCACCGCGAGCTACGGCGAGGGATTTGCCCGCGTCGCCGGTTCCACGAGCTCGTATAAAATCAGCATCGGCCGGCTGGCCGCCGGAGACGACTGGGTGTACGCCATGGTGGTCGACTACGATCTCTACGAGTACCCGGTCTACGACAGCCTCGATCCGGTGCCCATCGGGTATGTCCTCGCGGTGATCGCCGGCCAGGCACAGCCGATCTGGATCGAGGCGAAGGACGATCCGGTGATCGGAAACAGCTTCAGGCCGAACCACGAGGTCGGGAACGTCCTCTCCTACGAGAATACGACGAGCGACCAGCTCGATAAACTCATCATTGAAATGGACGATCAGACCATCGGCGGCACGGGGAGCAGTTTCGACGAACTGGAGATATCGGATTTCGCGCTTAACTCGGTCGAGACGAGCTGGAATGTGGGGGTTGAAGTGAGCGCTTCCGCGGAGTTCGGCATCCAGATTGAAGGGAAGGCGAAGTACACGCAAAAGAATATTTCGACGATCAAAACCAACGTCGGTGAGTCGCTCACGGTGCGCGGCGATTTCGGCCACCTCGCATCGGCATATTCGGTAACGGGATCATATCACGTCGTCCCCTACGCCTACTGGGCGAAGAACGGCGCCCTCGTCCTGGACTACAAGGTCCCTCCGTTTCCCCTCGATCCGGGTTCCTTCTGGAACACGCGCTACGGCGGGAAATCGGACCTGGCGTTCAATCTTCCGTGGCGCCTCGATCCCGAGAAAGGGCTCCCCCTCCCGGGCGTCGATTCGAGCTACCGCCGCAGATCGCACGACGTTACGATCTCCAGAAAAGACCCGAACCCCGGGGACACCATGACCGTCGGGGCCCGTTTCAGGAACTTCGGTTTGCAGGACATCGCCTCGCCCGTCACGGTCCGCTTCTTCAAGGGGGATCCGGATGCGGGCGGAGAACAGATCGGAGAGGTGATCGACTCGGGCGGGATCGCGGCGAGGGGTTCGCGATCGGTCTACTTCACGTGGATCCCCCCCATCGGGACTCCCAGGACCACCCGCATCTACGCCGTCCTCGATCCGGACAACACCTTCCCCGGCGAAATCCATGAGAATAACAATGCGGGATGGACGACGCTGAGCGATTACGCCATCATCACCGATGTGCCGGAAGTGGGGGAACTGCCCTCGTCGTTTCGATTATATGAGGCGTATCCGAATCCCTTCAATCCATCCTCGACGATCCGGTACGACCTGCCGCGCATCGCACGCGTGACGCTGAAGGTCTATAACGTCCTCGGGCAGGAAATCGCGACGCTGGTGGACGAACTGCAGGCCGCCGGGAGGAGGGAAACGGTCTTCGATGGAGCCGGCCTGCCGAGCGGCGTCTATTTCTACCGGCTTCAGGCCGGAGAATTCGCCGGGGTGAAAAAATTCATGCTGGTGAAGTAGGATTCCGCGGGGCGGCGCCCCCGGTCCGTCATACAGCACCGGAGCCCGTCGCGATGAGGGTCGGACGGGCTCCGCAGGTTCGGCAGGCTGTGCAGAGTGGGGATACGCCGGTGGCACAGCCCCCGACCGGTCTGAGGGGTCTCTTCGGCGGAGCTTACTTCCGCCTGCCCATCACCATGTAATCCCGCGTGTCAGCCCCGAGGTAGACCTGGCGGGGACGCGCGATCTTCTGTTCCGGATCGAGGAGCAGTTCCTGCCACTGCGCCAGCCAGCCCGACATGCGCGGTATCGCGAAGAGCACCGTGAACGCGTCGGTCGGGAACCCCATCGCCTGGTAGATGATGCCGGAATAGAAATCGACGTTGGGATAGAGCTTGCGCTTGACGAAGTAATCGTCCTCGAGCGCGATCCGTTCCAGCTCGATGGCGATGTCGAGCAGGGGGTTGCGGCCCGTCACCTCGAACACCTGGTCTGCCGCCTCCTTGATGATCTTGGCGCGCGGATCGTAATTTTTATAGATGCGGTGCCCGAATCCCATCAGGCGTCCGCCCTCGCCCGACTTTACTTTCTTGACGAACTCCGGCACCTTCTCCTTCGAGCCGATCTCGTGCAGCATCTTCAGCACCTGCTCGTTGGCGCCGCCGTGGAGCGGGCCGTAGAGCGCCGCCGCAGCGCCGGCCGTGCAGACGAACGGGTCGGCCTGCGAGCTCCCGATGCTCCGCATCGCGTTGGCGCTGCAGTTCTGTTCGTGGTCGGCGTGCAGGATGAACAGAATGTCGAGCGCGCGTTCCAGCACCGGCGAGGGCTTGTACTTCAGCTCGGTCATCTTGTACATCATGTTCAGGAAATTGCCCGTGTAGCTGAGCTCGTTGTCGGGATAGACGTAGGGGAGGCCCATCCGGTGGCGGTTGCAGTACGCGGCGATGGTCGGCATCTTCCCGATGAGCCGGAAGATCTGCATCTGCCGCGACTTCTCGTCGAAGATGTTCTTCGAGTCGGGGTAAAACGTCGAGAGCGCGCCGACGGTGCTCACGAGCATCCCCATGGGGTGGGCGTCCGTATGGAACCCCTCCATGAACTTCTTGATGTTCTCGTGGAGCATCGTGTGGATGGTGATGTTGTGCACCCAATCCTTCAGCTGGGCCTCGGACGGCAGTTCGCCGTGGATGAGGAGATAGGCGACCTCGAGGTAGTTGCTCTTCTCGGCGAGCTGTTCGATCGGGTACCCGCGGTAGCGCAGGATCCCCTTGTCGCCGTCGATGAAGGTGATCTTGCTCTGGCACGACGCCGTGTTCATGAACGCCGGGTCGTACGTCATGAGCCCGAAATCGTCATCCGACGACTTGATCTGGCGCAGGTCGATCGCCTTGATGGTGCCGTGGGTGATCGGGAAGAAGTACTCTTTCTTCGTCCTGCTGTCGATGACGGTGATGTTGTCGGGCACCGCCAGCTCCTTCGGCGCGTCGAACGACTTGCCGGTGCGGCTGTCGGTGATTTTGATGGAATCGGACATGGTGACCTCCATTCTACGCGTGGTGTGGTGCTGTTTCATTCAGGAATTGTAATGGACGCAATGGCGATGATGGGACCCTTGGAAAATAGTGCAATGATCGTGCCATTTCATATCGCCTCATTCAGGCCGGATGTGCGGCGCGATTCTCAGGGGAGAGAAGATGTTGGGTGATATTGCCCCTGTTTCGCTCTCCCTCTGAGAGTCTTTGACTCTCAAAGATATTTTCTTTATTTTCACCCCAGATTCGATACATCCGTATTTCTGATCCATCCTGCCGGGCATCGCGGTCAGCGTGTCCCGGTCCCGTTCCTGCCCAGGACCCCCGTGGATAATCCGCGGGTTGTTTCCTCGACACTGAATAGAATATCGACCTGATAAATCGCATTCAGAAACCGGAAAATTCCCCATCACATCAATCATCAGCGATCATCGTTCATGGGTAAAATCGCGATCATCCCGGGCGACGGGATAGGCCCCGAGGTCACGCGCGAGGCCGTCAGGGTGCTGGAACTCCTGCGCAAAAAACGGTCGCTCCGGTTCGAACTCGTCCATTTCGATTTCGGGGCCGAGAAATACCTCGCCACCGGCATCAGCCTCCCTTCCCAACAGCTCGAAGATTTCCGAAAGAATTACGACGCCATCTTCCTCGGCGCTCTCGGCGACCCGCGCATCCCGGACATGGCCCACGCCCGCGACATCCTCTTCGGGATGCGGTTCGGGCTCGACCAGTACGTCAACATGAGGCCGGTGAAGCTCTTCGACGAAAAGCTCTGCCCCCTCAAGGGGAAGGCTGTTAAAGACATCCAGTTCGTCATCTTCCGGGAAAACACCGAGGGGCTCTACGTGGGCGCCGGGGGATTTTTCAAGAAGGGGACGAAGGACGAGGTGGCCCTCCAGGAGAGCGTCAACACCTACAAGGGGGTGGAACGGATCATCCGGTTCGCGTTCGAGTACGCAAAGAAACACGGCCACACGAAGGTCACGATGAGCGACAAGAACAACGCCCTGCGGTTCGAGGGGGACCTCTGGATGCGGGTGTTCAAAGAAGTGGGGGCGGACTATCCCGGCATCGAGCAGGAGCACTGGTTCGTCGACGCGCTGGCGATGCAGATGATCAAGCGGCCGGAGCAGTTCCAGGTGATCGTGACCAACAACATGTTCGGCGACATCGTCA
>DATDQD010000209.1:0-2312 GCA_035292425.1 Bacteroidota bacterium | reverse complement strand
CGTGGCGTACAACCGCGTGAGGACGAAAATCGAACTTCCCGGGACCGCCGCCGGCGCTCCGGGACGCGGCCGTGGCGTCGTCCGACGATTTCTGTCGTTATTTTTCCGCAGCTGAACCCAGGTTACCACAGGCTACCACAGGCTACCAAATGGATAAGCGAACGATCATCGAAAAAGGGCGGGAGGTCATCCGCATCGAGGCGGCCTCCGTCGCGGCGCTCGAGCCGAGGATCGACGAAAGTTTCGCCCGCGCCGTGGAAATGATCTACGGCTGCCGCGGCCGGACCATCGTCACCGGGGTGGGGAAATCGGGGGCGATCGCGAGGAAGATCGTCGCGACGCTCAACTCCACGGGAACGCCGGCGATGTTCATGCACCCGGTCGACGCCGTCCACGGCGACCTCGGCATGGCGCGCAAGGAAGACGTTATGCTCTGCCTTTCGAAGAGCGGCGACACCGAGGAACTGCGCAACCTCCTCCCGCTGGTCAAGCGTATCGGCATCCCGGTGATCGCGATGGTGGGCTCGACGCGCTCCCGCCTGGCCGATGACGCCGACATCGTCCTCGACGTTTCGGTCGCCGAGGAGGCGTGCCCCCACGACCTGGCGCCCACGTCGTCCACGACCGCGGCGCTGGCGCTCGGCGACGCCCTGGCCATGGCGCTCCTGCGGGTGCGCAATTTCACCGCGGAGGATTTCGCCTTCTATCACCCCGGCGGCACGATCGGGAAGAGGCTCCTGCTGAAGGTCAGCGAGCTGATGGTCGGCGGCGCGCAGGTCCCGAGGGTCTCGGGGGGCGTTCCCGTCCGGGACGCGATTCTTGAAATCAGTTCGAAACGGCTCGGGGCCACCTGCGTCGTCGACGCCTCCGGCGTCCTCGTCGGCATCATCACCGACGGCGATCTGCGGCGCATCCTGGAGAAGACGACCGACCTCACCGGGCACACCGCCGCGACGGTCATGACCAAAAATCCGAAAACCATCGGCCCCGACCTGCTCGCGGTCATCGCGCTCCAGGAAATGGAGGCCCACAACATCACCCAGCTCGTGGTCGTGGACGGGACCCACAAGCCGATCGGTGTCGTCCACCTCCACGACCTCGTCAAGGCGGGGATCGCCGGTGAGTCCTGAGGCGGCTAGGGCGATGACGAGAATCCTCTCCCTATTATTGACGTTCGCGCTCTTCGCGGGCTGCGGGGAAAGGTCCCGCGCGCCCGTGCTCCCGGCGCAGCCCGGGGGGGACGCCCCCGACCAGGAGAGCTGGGACGCGACCATCACCTTCACCGATTCGGGACGGGTGACCGGCATCCTCAGGGCCGGGTACATCGGAAAATTTTCACGGGACAGGTTCACCATCCTCGATTCCGGCATCGTCCTGGATTTTTTCAACGAACGGTACGAGCACACCTCCGTGCTGACTGCGCTCCGCGGGCGCGTCGATGACATCACGAACGATTTTGAGGCGAGAGGCAACGTCGTGGTCCGTTCCGACTCCGGCACGATTCTGAAGACCGAGGAGCTCTACTGGAACAACAAGAGGGAACGGGTCCACACCGAGGCGTTCGTGGAAATCGTTTCCCCGACGGAAGAGATCCGCGGCATAGGGCTGGAATCGGACCAGAGCCTGACGCATTATACGATCCTGCGGGTCACCGGGAAGGCCCAGCCGAAATGAGACCGCCCCCGCTCAACCTCGCCGTTGTCCTTTTCGCCGTCACCGTCATGATGGGCGCAGGCGGGCGGGCCCAGCGCAACGACGACGAGGTCGTGCTCGACCGCGCCGACAGCCTGGTGGGGATGGAAATCGCCGGTGAGCCGGTCCGGCAGCTGATCGGGAACGTCCAGTTCACGCAGGGGAGCATGGTGCTCAACTGCAGCAGGGCGATCCAGTACCTGAAGAGCAACAAGGTGTATTTCGAGGGGATGGTGCAGGTGCGCGACGACAGCGTCAGGATGGTGGGCCAGCGCGCCGTGTACTTCGCGGCCACCAGGACCGTCGAGGCGTTCGACCGCGTCCTCCTCGAAGAGGGGACGACGACATTGCAGGCGCGCTACGGCACCTACTCCGCCGACGACCGCCTCGCGTATTTCCGCGGCAACGTGGTCGTCGCCGATACCTCCATGATACTCACGGCGGGGGAGGCGCGCTACGACCGCGACCGGCAATACCTCGTGGCCGACTCCAACGTGAGGATCGAGGACCAGCGGAACGGCGTGGTGACGCTCTCCGACCATTTCGAGAACGACAAGGTGAAAAAGTACGGCAGGTGGACGGGCAACCCGCGGCTGTTCCAGGCGAGCGGCGGCGGGAAC
>DATDQD010000208.1:0-10954 GCA_035292425.1 Bacteroidota bacterium | reverse complement strand
GCGCGGCCATTGATAAAGAGGCCGCAGCTCCCGCAGATCCCCTCCCGGCAATCGCTGTCGAACGCGACCGGGTCCTCCCCCGCCTTCACCAGGTTCTGGTTCAAGCCGTCCAGCATCTCCAGGATCGACATGTCGGCCGAGACGTCGCCGATGGTGTAGATTTTCAATGCGCCCGGCGATTTCCTGCCCGGTTGTCTCCAGATTTTCAGCGTGAAATTCATCGATCGCCCGTAGGATTACTTGTAACTGCGTTGACTGGGTTTGACGTGCTCGAAGGCGAGCGGTTCGGCGTGCATCACCGGCGCGGCGCCGACGCCCCTGAATTCCCAGGCGGCCACATACGCGAACCGCTCGTCGTTCCGCTTCGCCTCGCCCTCCTCCGTCTGGTATTCCTCCCGGAAATGCCCGCCGGCCGACTCCTCCCTGTCGAGGGCGTCCCTGACCATCAGTTCGGCCAGCTCGAGGTAGTCCGCCACCCTGTGCGCGCGTTCCACTTCGCCGTTGAGATCGTCGCCGCTCCCGGGGATGCCGACGTTCGTCCAGAAATCGTCCCGCAGTTTCGGGATCTCCTCCAGCGCCGACTTCAGACCGGCGGCGTTCCTGGCCATGCCGCACCGGTCCCACATCAGCCTGCCGAGCTCGCGGTGGTATTCCTCCACGGTCTTCTTCCCCTTCACCGCCAGGAGCCGGTTCGTGACGCCCGAGACCGCTTTCTCCGCGTCCCGGAAGGCAGAGTGACCGGTGTCCGCCTTCGCGAACCCCCCTGCCGCCAGGTAGTCGCCGATGGTATAGGGAATAATGAAATAACCGTCGGCCAGGCCCTGCATCAGGGCGCTCGCCCCGAGGCGGTTCGCGCCGTGGTCGGAGAAATTCGCCTCGCCCAGGACGTAGAGCCCCGGGATGGTGCTCATCAGGTTGTAATCCACCCAGAGGCCGCCCATGGTGTAGTGCACCGCCGGATAGATGCGCATCGGGGTTTCGTAGGCGTTCTCGCCGGTGATCTCGTGGTACATGTCGAAGAGGTTGCCGTATTGTCCCTTCACCCACGCGGCGCCGTTGCGCTCGATGGCATCAGAAAAATCGAGGAAGACGGCGAGCTTCGTCGGGCCCACGCCGTGTCCCCTGTCGCACATCTCCTTCGCCCGGCGTGACGCCACGTCCCTCGGCACGAGGTTGCCGAACGACGGGTAGAGACGTTCGAGGTAATAGTCGCGTTCGTTCTCCGGGATCTCCCCGGCCGCACGGTCATCCCCCGCCTTCTTCGGCACCCAGATCCGGCCGTCGTTGCGGAGGCTCTCGCTCATTAATGTAAGTTTCGACTGGAATCCGCTCGCCACCGGGATGCACGTGGGATGAATCTGCGTGAAGCAGGGATTGGCGAAGAGCGCCCCCCGCTTGTGAGCGCGCCAGATGGCGGTGGCATTGGAGGCCTTGGCGTTGGTCGAGAGGTAAAACACGTTGCCGTACCCGCCGGTCGCCAGGATGACGGCGTCGCCCGAGTACGATTCGAGCCTGCCGTCGACCATGTTCCGCGCGACGACGCCGCGGGCCCGCCCGTCGATCAGGGCCAGGTCGAGCATCTCCCTCCGCGGGAAGAATTTCACGCCCCCCCTTTCGATTTCTTTCGAGAGCGCCTGGCAGGCGCCGAGCAGCAGCTGCTGTCCGGTCTGGCCCCTCGCGTAAAACGTGCGCGAGACCTGCGCCCCCCCGAAGGAGCGGTTGTCCAGGAGCCCTCCGTACTCGCGGGCGAACGGGACGCCCTGGGCGACGCACTGGTCGATGATGCTTCCGCTCACCTGGGCGAGACGGTAGACGTTCGATTCCCTGGCCCGGTAGTCGCCGCCCTTGACCGTGTCGTAGAAGAGTCTCCAGACGGAATCGCCGTCGTTCTTGTAGTTCTTCGGGGCGTTGATCCCGCCCTGGGCCGCGATGCTGTGCGCGCGCCGCGGGGATTCGTGGTAGGAAAGCACGGTGACCCGGTAGCCGAGCTCGGAGAGCGTCGCGGCCGCCGAGGCCCCGGCAAGCCCTGTGCCCACCACCACGACGTGGTATTTCCGCTTGTTCGCCGGGTTGACCAGCTTGAGGGAGAAGCGGTGGTTGTCCCAGCGCTGCTCGATGGGGCCTTCGGGTATTTTCGTGTTCAGGAGTGCGGGCATGACTGCTTCAGGCTTTGAGGAAGAAAAAGATCGGGATGGTGGCGAACCCCACCGGAATCAGGAGCCAGAAGAGCGTACCGGCGAAGTCGATCAGGCCGGCGTATTTCATGTTCCTCAGTCCGAAGGTCTGCAGCGCGGATTGAAACCCGTGCCGGAGGTGAAAGGCCAGGAGGGCCATCGCCACGACGTAGAAGAGGCTGTAGACCGGGTCGGCGAACGCCCTGACCACCGCCTCGTACATCGAGGGGTGCTGTCCCTCGGCGGGAAACCTCGCAGGCACCCAGAAGGTCTTTAAATGGATCACGAGGAAGATGAAGACCACGCTCCCGGTCAGGAACATCGTCCTCGAGAACGGATCCGAATTTTCGTTCCGCCTGTTGACGGCGTACGGCGCCGGCCGCGCGCGGCGGTTCCGGAGCCAGAAAATCAGGCCCGTCACGATGTGCACGATGAACACCCCGAAGAGGCCGACCTCGATGATGTTGATGATGAGGAGGCCCGGGAGTATTTCCGCGTAGGCATCGAAGGCCTCGCCGCCGTCGTTCCTGAACAGGAGCAGATTGCCGGCCAGGTGGACGATGAGGTACGCGCAGAGGAGCGCTCCCGTCAGGCCGACGGTGATCTTTTTTCCTATCGAGGACGAGTAAAAGTCTGTGAGCAGGCCCATGGGGTCAGCGGGGGGATGAATGTAATGAAAGCATCGACATGAGCGGGGCAGAACGAACGATGTCCGGCCAATGTAGAAAAAGAAATGAAGAACCGCAAGGAATTCCCGGGCCGTACCGCCCGTGCCGTACCGCCCGCGTCGCGACGGGCCGGGGGGTCAGGAGGAGACCGCGTCTCCGATGAACTTCCGCACGGCGATGAGGCTCCCCGCGGTCCCGAGGAGCATGCCCGCCGCGAGGACCATCGCGTAAAACGCCGGATCGACCCTGACGAAGACCGCGAGTTCCCCCGTGACGACCGTGGAGAGCCACGCCAGGAAGTAATGGAGGATCAGTCCCGCGAGCGAAGCGCCGAGCGCGCCCTGGATCAACCCCTCGAGGATGAACGGCGCGCGGACAAACAATCGCGACGCCCCGACGAGCTTCATGGCCTGCACCGACTTTCGTCTCGCGGAGATCGCCAGTCTGATCGTATTCACGACGAGGAAGAGCGCGGAGAGCGCGACCAGCACCCCCACCACCAGGCCGGCGGTCCGCAGGGAGGCCGACTGCCGGTCGACCAAATCGAGCAGGTCCCTGCGATAGGTGACGAAGTCGACCCCGTCGACCGCCTCCACGCGCGCGGATACCGATTCGGCCGCCGCCGCCGAGCGATGCCCGTCGCGGAGGTAGATCCTGTACGACGGCGGGAAAGGATTGAAATCGAGAATGTCGCCGACGTCTTCGCCGAACTCGTCGCGGAAAATTCCGGCGGCGCGTTCCTTGGAAATGAACTCCACCGCCGCGATGCCGGAGTCCGCGAGCAGGGCGCGCCCGATGCCGTCGCGCTTCGCGTCCCCCAGGGGCTCGGTCAGGAAGGCCTCCATGTCAATCCGGTCGCGGAGGATCCTCTCGATGCGCGCCGCGTCGTACCAGAGGAGGCCGAAGATGCTGAGCAGGAGGACGGCCACCATAATTGTAAGCATGGAGCCCACCGTGGCGATCTTCGTCCGGGTGAACCCGGAGATGCTCTCCCGGAGGATGTACCCGAAACTCATAGGGCGCTCTTTTTGTCCTGTTCAGTAATTCGATTCATCCCTCCACCGCACGACCTTCCACTCCTGTCCGGCGCCCGGGCGCCCGAGCGTGAAGTTCGCGTACCCGTCCACGCGCGTAATGTCGCTCGGGTTGAACGTCACCGTCAGGTTGAATCCCCGGACGGCCCTCCAGAGCGTGTCGTCGCCCTCGGAGGTGAGGAGATCGTTCCAGGTCAGCGTCAGCGACTGGGCGCTCTGGAAGAGTCCGTAGGTGGTCCGCATCTCCTCGTCGCGCCCCCACGCCACGTCCACCGCCCGGTCGTAGTCGGTGTAGACGAAGGTGAACGACGGCGACATGATCGCGCCGTACAGGGTAGTGTCCTTAAAGGAGTAGGCGTTCCGGAAGGCGCAGAAGACGTTCTCGATCGTTTTCAGGTCCGCGCAGATCCCCGAGTCCCCGGCGTCCCCCAGCCGCGGCGCGAAGGGGTTCAGGCAGCCGGGAGAGGAGGCGACGAAGAGGATGCCGAGCGCGAGGAGGATTCTCATGGCCGGCTCACCTGTTGAACCAGAATTTGAGATAGCTCCACGTCGAATCGGGAAGCTGGGGAATCCTGATGTCCTCCCACCGGTCGATGGCCCATCTCCCCTGCGGGTCGACGCCGAGGTGGAGCAGCATGCTCCCCTGGACGAAGCGCGGGGCCTGCGGGTCCCTGTGCGGGAAAAAGAGTGAATAGCGGATGGTATAGGTGGAGTCGGAATAAAAAACGCCGTTCTGGACCGAATCGGTCAGGACCGGCCTGCCGTCGAGCCGGGAACCCATGCTGCGAAAGTAGCGATTTTCATCGTTGAGCGACCACTCGGGGAAGTTCGGCCGGATGTCGGAGGACGGGACGAAGACGTAGGGGCGCAGGGTTGTGTCGATGAAGCAGCGGATGTAATTGTCCGGATTGTTCTCCCCGATGGCGCCGCGGAGATTCTTCAGCACCGTTTCCGGGGTCACCGGGGGCTCGAAGGTGGAGGTCGTGGAGGAGGGGGATTCGGGGTCCCTGGTATCGAAGATGTTGCAGGAACAGGCGGCCGCCAGGACCACGAGCGACAATATCCGGGCAGGTCCCGGGTTCACACGGGGACCCGGCCTTCCAGCGCGCGGGCCAGCGTGGCTTCGTCGGTAAATTCGAGATCGCCCCCAACCGGGATGCCGCGCGCGAGCCGCGTGACCCGGACCCCCGGGGGTTTCAGGAGTTTCGTGAGATAGATGGTCGTCGCCTCTCCCTCGATCGTTGCGCTGAGTGCGAGAATCACCTCGTGGACGTTCACGCCGATCCTCGCGATCAGCTCCCTCACCCTGATCTCCTCCGGACCAACCCCTTCCAGCGGCGAGAGCGACCCGCCGAGGACATGGTAGAATCCCCGGTATTCGCTCGTGCGTTCGATGGCGAGGACATCGCTCGGTTCCTCGACGACGCAGATCGTCCCGGCGTCCCGACGGGGGCTCGAACAGATCAGGCAGGGGTCGACCTCAGTGAAATTCCAGCAGATGGAGCAGTATTTCATCTTCTCCTTCAGATCGAGGAGGGCTCCCGCCATCTCCCTGACCTGGCCCGTCGGTTGTTTGAGTATATAGAGGGCAAGGCGCTGTGCGGACTTCCGCCCGATACCGGGGAGTTTTGCGAATTCCTCGATGAGCCGCTGGAGGGAGTCGGGGGAACTGACCATGGGAGGAGGGTACCTGAAACTCCGATTACAGGCCGGGGAAATTGAGGCCGGGGATCTGGGGCAGGGCGCCCGCCGTGACCTTCTGCATCTCCTCCTGGGCCATCCGCTGGGACTCTTCGAGCCCCTTGTTGACCGCGGAAACGACGAGGTCCTCCAGCATGTCGATTTCCTCCGGGTTCACCACCTCTTTTTCGATCCGGATCGAGACGACCCGCTGTTTCCCGTTGACGGTTACACTGATCATCCCCCCTCCGGCGTCGGCCGAAACGGTTTTCTGCTCCAGCTCGGCCTGGACCTGGGCCATTCGTTCCTGGAGCTTCTGGACCTGCTTAATCATAGCCTGCATACCCTGCATACCTTGCGTATTCGGCATCGCCATGGCCTGGAATCCTCTCGATATCCCTCTGAGATCACATCGCCGGTGCGGACGCGGGCGATGACGGACGATTTCAGGCGGCAATATATCCTTTTTCGTCGGGAAAAACAACCGATTTGATACTTTAAGAGAAAATGGGAACTTCTTTAATCTTCAGAACGTATGAATGGTTATACGCCGCCCGTTACCTTGACTTTAGAATCAAAATACGTTACCTTTTACAACCAATAATCCAATTCCCTTGAAGTTTAAAGAGTCCCCTATTTTCCGAAGGCGCCCCGCCGACACGGCCGGGAAGCCGGATTCGGAGCGTCAGGCCGACATCCGCCGCCGCGGGAACATCCCCGTCCACATCGCGGTCATCATGGACGGAAACGGGCGCTGGGCGCAGAACCGCGGCCTGCCGCGGATCGCGGGGCACAGCGAGGGCGTCGAATCCGTGCGGGATACCGTCGAGGCATGCGGACAGCTCGGGGTACAACACCTTACGTTGTACGCTTTTTCGATAGAAAACTGGAAAAGGCCCGACGAGGAGGTCTCCCTCCTCATGAGATTACTCATGAGGGCGCTCCGCGACGAGACGGACAAACTTCACCGGAACAACGTCCGCGTGAGCACCATCGGCGAAACGGCTTCCCTTCCCCGCGAGGTCCGGGACGAACTCGCCGATTCCATCAGGCGCACCGAAAAGAACACCGGTCTCAACCTCTGCCTCGCCCTCAGCTACAGCGGGAGGTGGGACATCACCGGCGCCGCCCGGGCAATGATCTCCGCCGCGTGGAAGGGGGATCTCGACCCCGCGAAGATCACCGAGGAGACCTTCGCCGCATACCTGTCCACCCACGACATGCCCGACCCCGACCTCCTGATCCGCACGAGCGGGGAACGGAGGATCAGCAACTTCCTTCTCTGGCAGACCGCCTACTCCGAAATATACATCAGCGGCCTCTTCTGGCCCGAATTCCGGCGTGACGAACTCTACAGGGCGATCGAGGATTACCAGCACCGGGAGAGGCGGTTCGGCATGGTGAGCGAGCAGGTACAAACGGACCGGCGGCCCCCTCCCCCCGAAAGAATAGAACTGAAGAATGTTTCCGAGCTTTAACCGGGCCATCCTCGCTCTCCCCCTCTTCCTGCTCCTCGTGGCCCCTCCCGACCTTTCCGGTCAGGGCGGCGGCGTGGAAACGCTCAGGATCCTGGGCGTCTCCGTGGAGGGAAACAGGGCGGGGAGCGGCACCGAGTCCGAAGCGATCATCGCGAACTCCGGTCTCAGCGTCGGCGAGGAGATCCAGGTCCCCGGCGAGCGGATCCGCCAGGCCATGCAGCGGCTCTGGGCCCTGAAGATTTTTTCCGACATCCGCATCACCGTCGAACAGCGCGTCGAGAACGGGATCTACCTCCTCATCACCGTCACCGAACAACCGCGGCTGGGCTCGCTCGCCTTCGAGGGGAACGACGAGATCGACGAGGACGACCTGCGGACGGCGGCGGGAGCCGTCAACGGCCAGATCCTCACCCCGGACGACATGCGCCGGATGGCCTCGGCAGTGAAAGAGAAGTACGCGAAGGAGGGAATGCTCCTGGCGACCGTGATCCCTGAAACGACAGCCCCCGGGAGCGAAAAACCGAACGAGGTCACGCTGACCCTCCGGATCGACGAGGGACCGTCGGTCACGATCGACAGCATCACCGTCGGGGGGACGGAGGCGTTCACCGGGGACGACATCAAGGACCAGATGGAGGACACCGAGGAGGAGAGCTGGTGGCCCTTCTCCAATGCCGACTTCGATCCCGACAAGTACAGGAAGGACAAGGACAGGATCGTTTCGTTCTACCGCCGCAACGGGTATCTCGACGCCGAGGTCGTCTCCGACTCCACGTGGTATTCCGCCGACCGCGAAAAAATCTCCATCCTCGTCACCGTCCACGAGGGGCCCCGGTACTACGTAAGGGACATCCGCTGGGAGGGGAACACCGTCTACCCGTCCGCCCTCCTCGCCTCGCGGCTGCAGTTCGCACGGGGTGATGTTTTCGACCAGGAGCGGTTCGAGATGAACCTGCGGGGGAACCCGGAGCAGACCGACGTCGCCTCCATCTATCTGGACAACGGCTATCTCACCTTCGGTCTCGATCCCGAGGTCCGCCGCACGGGGTCCGACAGCGTCGACGTCATCATCAGGATTTACGAACGGAACCAGTACCGCGTCGGGCGGGTCGATATCCGCGGGAACACCAAGACGGAAGACAAGGTGATCCGCCGCGAACTCTTCACCCGGCCGGGCGATTTTTTCAACCGCTCCAGGATCATCCGGAGCCTCCGCCAGCTCTCCCAGCTGAACTATTTCAACCCCGAGAACCTCAAGCCGGATTACCGCCTGAACGACGACAACGAGACCGTGAACCTGATCTACGACGTCGAGGAGAAATCGAGCGACAACGTCAACGCCTCGGTGGGCTACAGCGACGCCTTCGGGGTGACCGGGGCGCTCGGGTTCACGATCACCAATTTTTCCATCTCAAACCCCCTGCAGGGGGGCGCCGGCCAGATCTTCAACTTCGAGTGGCAGTTCGGCGAGGGGAGCCGGTACCGCACCTTCTCGCTCGGCTTCACCGAACCGTGGCTCTACGGAACGCCAACGACGCTCGGCGTCAGCATCTTCGACACCCGCCAGATCTACGTCTACGACCTGCGGCAGACCGGCGTCTCGGTCAGGGTCGGCCGGAGACTCGACTGGCCCGACAACTACTTCCGCCTCGACTGGAACTTCCGGTTCCAGAACAACGACGTGCGGGACAACGGCGGCAATCTCCTGATCGAGACAGGGAAGACGACGCAGTACAGCATCACCCAGACGATTTCCCGGAACAGCACCGACAGTCCGATCTTCCCCTCCGAGGGATCGAGCGTTGCGCTCTCGGCGGAGATCGCCGGCGGCCCGTTCCTTCCCGGAAACGTGCAGTTCCACAAGTGGATCTTCTCGTCCGATTGGTACACGCGCCTGTTCGGCACCGACCGGATCTCGCTGGCGGCCTCCAGCATCTTCGGCTACGTCGACGGGCTCACCGACAACCCGAATATTCCGCCGATCGAGTATTTCTACATGGGCGGCACGGGCGTCGGATACGTTTCGACGACGCAGCTCCGCGGTTACGAGGACCGGAGCATCGGCCCGCGCGACCGGCTGAACCAGTCGATCGGCGGAAGGGTCATGGCCAAGTACGGCGTCGAATTGCGGTTCGCCCTCACACTCAACCCGATCCCGATATACCTCCTCGGTTTCGCCGAGGGGGGAAACGTCTTCGCCGACCTCACGCGGGCCGACCTCTTCGACCTGAAGCGCGGTTACGGTCTGGGCGCCCGGCTCCTGATCAATCCCCTCGGCATGGTGGGCTTCGACTACGGATACGGGGCGGACGACGTCTACCCGCTCGACGGGCAACCGGACGGGTGGCGGTTCCATTTCCAGTTCGGCAAAGGTTTTTAACATCGCTCATTTCATTCAACATTCAACCGAGGTTACCGTGAAAACGATCGCATTCTCACTCACCATCCTTCTCTTCCTCGCACTGACGGCGGGCGGCACCGCGGCGTCCGCCCAGACGACCGGGCTCAAGCTTGGGTTCGTCAACTCCAGCAAGGTGCTCCAGGAATTCCCCGAGGCGCAGGACGTCAACAAGAAACTCGAGGGGATGACGCGCCAGTGGCAGGCCGAGCTGGAAAAGATGGGCAAGGACCTGCAGATGAAATACGAGGACTTCCAGAAGAAGGAGCCGCTCCTGAAGGAGGACGAAAAACAAGTCCGCCGGCAGGAGCTGATTGAGCTCGAGCAGCGCGGCGTGCAGTTCCGGCAGGATAAATTCGGCTCCGACGGCCAGCTCGCCGTGTTGACCGATTCGCTCCTCACGCCGATCAAGCAGAAGGTCATCAAGGTGATCGAGCAGGTCGCCAGGGACGAGAAGCTCCAGTTCATTTTCGACCGCAACGACCAGATCATGGTCGTCCTCTACGGCGATCCGAAATTTGACTACACCAACCTGGTCATCGACAGGCTGAAACGCGGCCAGTAACGATTCCCCCATCACACCCCGAGGTCGTCATGAAAACATTCGCAGCAACCCTACTTCTCGCGGTCTTCTTCGCGGCGCCCGGCACGACGGCCGGACAGGCGAAGATCGGCTGGTTCAACTCCGCCGCGATCATGGAAAAGCTCCCGGAGGCCCAGGACGCCCAGCACCAGATCGACAATCTCATCGCCGACTGGCAGGAGGAGCTCGCCAAAATGCAGAACGAGTGGCAGAAGCGATACGAGGAATACCAGACGAAGAAGCTGATCATGACCGATCAGCTCCGCGCCCAGGAGGAGAAAGACCTCCAGGACATGGACAAGAAGATCATCGAATACCGGAACAAGAAGTTCGGACAGAGCGGCGAGCTCTTTGCCAAGCAGAACGAGCTCATGAAACCGGTGCAGAACAAGATTTTCAAAGTCCTCGAGGACGTCGCGCAGGAGGAAGAATACGACTACATCTTCGACAAGAGCGGGGACGTCCTCCTGATGTACACGAGCGAGAAATACGATCTCACGTCGGTCATCTTCGACCGGATGGTCTCTTTCAACAAATAGCCATGCGTCTCTCCGAGGTCGCCGCAATCGTCCACGGCCGCCTGCTTGGCGAACCGTCGGCCGAAATCCGCGGAGTCGCCAGGATCGAGGATGCCGGGGAGGGCCAGATCACGTTCCTGGCCAATCCGAAGTACCGGAAACACCTCTCGACGACCCGGGCGACCGCGGTCCTGGTCTCCGACTCCGGGGATGCCGCGGAAACGCCCCCGCCCGGGGGCGCGGCGCTCCTGGCGGTCCGCGATCCGTACGCGGCGTTCATGACGCTGCTCGACCTGTTCCATCCCGCGCAGACGCGGCCCGCGCCCGGCATCAATTCTGCGGCCAGGGTATCGCCCACCGCGACGATCGGCAAAGACGCCTCGGTCGGCGCCAACGCGGTCATCGGCGACGGGTGCGTCAT
>DATDQD010000207.1:0-21013 GCA_035292425.1 Bacteroidota bacterium | reverse complement strand
GTCTCAGGACAATGTCCCGGCCGAGGGTCTGCGCCGAGACGAACGCCGCGGTGTTCAGTGTCGACATGATCGTCGCGAGGATCCCCGCGAAAAAAAGTCCCTTCGCCACGGGGGGGAGGACCGTCTCGGCGAGGAGGGGGTAGGCCATGACCGGCTCGTCGAGTCCGGGGAGGATCGCCCTCGCATAGAGCCCAGTCGCCGCGGTCATGAAATCGAACAGGAACCAGAACGCCACCGAAACGAGGATCCCCCTCCGGGCGGTCCCCTCGTCGGTGGCCGCGTAACAGCGCTGGTGGAAGGATGGGTCCACGAATGTCCAGAGCGCGATGAAAAACCAGACGACGATGTACTGGACGTCGTTTCCCCCGTGCCATGTGAGATGCAGCGGCGGGAGGTTCGCCCCGAGAAAATCGAGGCCGCCGTACCCGGCGAAGCAGTATGGGAGGATGATCCCGAACCCGGCGAACATGAAGAAAAATTCCACCACGTCGGTCCTGACGTCCGCCCTGAACCCTCCCGTGAACAGGTACGACACCGAAACGAGCGTTGAGAACAGGATTCCCGCGAGGAGCCCCCACCCGAAGAGCATTTGCAGCAGCACCCCCAGCATGAGGAGGTAGGGGGCGGGGGTCACCAGGATCAGCGTCAACACCGAGCCGAGGACGGCGGTTTTCCGGTCGTAACTCGCCTCGAGCTTGTCGGGGATCGTGAAGAGGTTGGTGGCGCGGATCCGGGGGGCCAGGAAGTACGCGAAGAGGGCGGCAAAAAGATAATAGGGGACCCCCTGCATCAGCCAGTTGGAGATCCCGTACCGGTACGAAAATTCTCCCACGCCGAGAATCCCCCCGTACCAGGTCGCGACCAGCGTCATCACGAAGAGCGGGAGGGTGAGGGGCCTTCCGGCGAGGAGGAATCCGGCAGCGCCCGCGCGGTCCCTCTTCTTCACTGAAAATCCCGCGACGAGGACCGCCGCGCAGAAGAGCGCGATGACCGCCAGGTCGGCAGCCGAGAGGTGGATCATCGGGGGCTCTTGCGCCGCGCCGGGCGGGAGCGGCGCGGACTGGAACCTCCGCGGCGGACCGGCGCCGGATAAAGCCGGTAGAGCAGCAGCGCGCCCGACGCATGGCGCACGGCCACTTCGCTCCCCGTCGCGCGGTTGCTGATCCCCTCCCTCACGCCGGGTTCGAGCGATTCCCCCGAGAGCGGATACTCCGCTCCCTTCAGGATGATCCCACGGCAGCGGCCGAGCGGGATCAGCGAGAAGGCCTCGCCGGGGCGGGTCGCGATCTTCTCGCTCCGGGCCAGGAGCCGGACCTCCCCGCTCCGGTCGAGGACGCGGAGGGGGAATCGCCGGCCGTACTTCCTGAGACATCCGAGCGCCCCGGTGGAGTGGTCGATCCGGTCGCCCAGGGCGCCGACCACGACTGCGGACCCGCATCCGGCCGCGATACAATACCGGATCGCCTTCTCCAGGTCGGTGCTCTCCTGGCCGGGGTCCCTGACGATCGGAGCCCGGCGGAACGATTTCCGGGCGGCGGGGGGGAGCGAATCGAGGTCGCCGAGTATCATATGCGGCCGGATGCCGAGGGAGAGGGCATGCCGCGCCCCGCCGTCGGCGCAGACGATCAGCCCCGATCCCGCGACGGTCCTTCTCACGAGGTCGCTGACGATCACCCGCGGCGGAAGGCCGCCGTTGGCGATGATGAGGGCCGGCCGGCCGGCGGGCTTCGTCATAATTCCGCCGTCAAGCCGACGATGTAGTTCCGCTCGGCGGCGGGAAAGAAAGAGTCGCCCTCCCCGTTCTGGAAGTAGAAGCGGTTGAAGATGTTCCGTGCCTCGAGACGGATCCCGAACGATCCCCCCGGTCCGCCGGGACGGACGACGAGCGCCGCGTTGGCCGCCCAGTACGGGGAATTCCTGCGGTTCCCGTTGCGCGTGTTGTCGGTGTAAAAGCCCCCCACGTATTTCGCGTCAACCGAGATCACGGCGGGACCGGCGGAGTACGCGGCGCGCAGGTTCGCCAGGAAGTCGGGGAAGCCGGCGGCGGGATTGCCGTCGAGGACAACCCGGTTTCCCGTCCCGTCGAGCGTGGAATACCGGATGAGCCGGTTCCGGGAGAGGGTGAGGTTGCCGGAGATGTTCAGTTCGCCGGCGCTCCACGAAGCCTCGAGTTCGATCCCCGCGTGCCGCGAGCGTTCCGCGTTGCCGGTGACCGGCTGTCCGAAGATGTCCACCTGCCCGCTTTTCACGAGCTCGTCGGTGAACTCCATCCAGAAGAGATTGGCCCGGAACAAGGCGTCTCCGGCCGCGTACCCGGCCCCCGCCTCCAGGTTGAACAGATGTTCGGGGCGCGCCAGGGGGGACCCGAAGTCGTACCGCGTCGCGCCCCCGGCGGTGTCGGCCCGGAACTGCGGCATCCCGCCGAACCAGGAATCCTCCGCCGCGTAGAGGTTCCTCATCCGCGGTTCGCGGGAGGTGTAAGCCGCCGAGAGGTACGCTTTCCAGTTCCCGTCCAGGTCGAGGCCCACACCGGCGCGGGGATTCGCGAAAAACCATGAGACGTCGAAGTCGTTTCCCAGGTATTTCTCCTCCCCGATCCCGTACCGGTTGTACGCCAGCTGGATCTCTCCCATAACCGTGAGGCGCTCCCCGATCCGCATGAGATTGTGCCCGTAGAGGGAAAAAATCTCCCGGGAGCCCTCGTAGGAATAAAAATGGTAATCGGGGTCGAAGCCCGCCGGAAGGTTCTCCGCGTACTGGATTTTTCCCCAATGCGACGACCGGTGGATGCGCGCCTCCGCGCCCACCGTCAGGTCGTGGTCGCCTGAGGTGATCCTGAGCCTCGGGAGCCATCCGGCCTGCCGGTTCCCGACGTAGGCCCTCACCAGGGCGTTCGAAGGATTGACGCCGGCCGGGATGCCGTACGCGTAACCGATGCGCAGGAGGGAGGTGTCGGCCCACGACGCGTCGTAATCGAAAAAGCCCTCGCCCGTGTAGGTGAAGAGGGTGTTCGAAAGAGTCAGGTTGTCGTCGATCCGCCATTCATGGAGGAGTTCCGCGTGGGGCTGGGAGAAATTTTCGATCTCCTGCACGCGCCTCGGGAGTTTATACGCGTAGGCGGTCCCTTCCCCGTCTGTTTCCCAGTACGACAGGTTGTCCCTTCTCCGGTCGGGATCGGACCCGGCGAACTTGGGGATACCGTAATAGGCAAGGCCGTCGGAGATCGGACCGCCGAAAAGATGGAGCTGCGTCGTCATACCGGGATCTGCCCTTACCGCCCCGAGGAAGTAGGACTTCATGTCGACCCACGAATTATCACGGTATCCGCCGCTGCGCAGCATCGAGAGCCGGCCGTAGAAGAGGTACGTCCCGCCGACCGGCCCCGAATTCACCGCCACCGAATACTTCCTCGTGTTGAGGATGGTGCGGGGCGACCTCCCGCCGAACTCCTGGAATCCGTACATCGTTTCGAGGGTGATGCCGGGCGTCCGGCGGAAGGGATCGGCCACGAGGTTCACCGACCCGCCGATCGCCGGGGGACCGTAGAAGGCGCTTCCCGCCCCCCTCTGGACGTGGATGCCGGAGAGGTTGGCGGCCAGGTCGGGGAAGTCGATCCAGTAGACGTTGTGGTCCTCGGGGTCGTTCTGCGGCACGCCGTTGATGGTCACCGAAATCCGCCGCTGGTCGAATCCCCTGATATTGAGGTAGGTGTACCCGATGCCGTTCCCGTTTTCGGAATACGTGGTTGCCGAGGGGAGATCGGAGACCAGGACAGGGATGTCCTGCACGGAGTAGCGCTCGGCGATCTTCGTCCCGGCGAGCTCCGACCAGGTGACGGGCCCGCCCCGGCCTGCGGCGGTGATGGGGCTGATGGTCACGCCCTTCAGGTAATACACGGTGTCCCGGAGTGTCGAATCAGGCAATTGCGAAAAACCGGCCGCACGGACGGTCAGCGAGAGGAGAATCAGGAATGGAAATTTCATGGGTACCCTGTGGGCGGTATGCCCCGCTAAAAATACAAAACCGTTCCCCCGAGGCGCGCCGGGAAAACGGTTTACAGAGGCTCGTCCCGTTTTCCTACGCTGGCATGATCCAGATCAGGTTCTCAGGGTCTACTCTCAGTCCCGCTTGTCTCGGCGGGACACCCCTAACGGAATACGCCATCAATATACTCCCGTTGCCGTTAAAAGGCAAACCCGTTCGGGTCCGCCCGCGACGGTGATGCGGCCGACCGGCGGTGATACCGGTGAAAACTTGAAATGGGTTCCCCGATTTCCTATTTTACGACGTTCGTTCTCCAGCCGTCCTCCATCAATCGTTGAAAGGAGATCCGCATGTCCATGATTCAGGAATTCAAGAAATTCGCGATGAGGGGAAATGTGCTCGATATGGCGGTCGGTATTATCATCGGCGCCACCTTCGGGGGGATCGTTTCGTCGCTCGTCGCGGACGTGATCATGCCCCCCATCGGCATCCTCCTGGGCGGGATCGATTTCAGCTCCTTCTCCTTCACGCTGAAGGCGGCGACACCGGAGGCCCCCGCCGTCCTCGTCAGGTACGGTGTCTTCCTCAATACCATCATCAATTTCATCATCGTCGCCTTCGCCATATTCCTCCTCATCCGGGGCTTCAACCGGCTCCAGAAGCAGGGTGCCCCGCCTTCCGCCATCCCTACCACGAAGGAGTGCCCGGAGTGCTTGATGGCGATCCCTCCCGGCGCGAAGCGGTGCGGGCATTGCACGGCGACATTGACGAAATAACGATCGGCCCCCGGATTGTACAGCCGGCGACACGACCGCGCGGATACCAACGATACGGGGTCTACGATATGCGCCGGCACGTCCACGTTCGGCGAACCCACAACAAGACCTCAATCGCCGGGAAAGTGAACTCCGCCATCACCGCGTCGTTCTCGCCCGGATTGAGTTACACCTTCTTTTAGCCGTTGGCGCGGCAGGCAGACCCCCCGGAAGGTCCGTCCCCCTTGCCCGATTGCGCGGTGACGATATTCTTCGTATATTTGCGGATCAAAAAATCGTCGAATTTCAGGATTAATCAGCAATGGCCAGACACATATCGGCGGAGCGACAGGCGCGGAAAGCCCTTAAACATCGCAGCCGGAACAAAGCGTACAAATCCAGGATGAATACCGCGGTCAAGAAAGTCCGGATCGCGAAAGGGAAGGACGAGGCCGCCGCAGCGCTGGTCAAGATCAACAAGCTCCTCGATCAGCTTGCCGCCAAGGGTATCATCCACAGGAACAACGCCGCCAATAAGAAGTCGCGGCTCACCAAATTTGTCAATTCGATGAAGTAATCGTCCCCCGGCCATTCGCCCGGGGCTGTTTCATTCCGCGGGCGTATGGCGTCCGCCGGGATCCGTCCGCAGGCGATCCTCGAGTTCCCGCAGTCTTCCCTCCAGCATCTCCCTCCGTTCGGGCATCCTGTCCAGGAGGATGCGATACGTCTCTACCGCTTCGCCGATGGCGCCCTGGCTGGCGTAAATCTCCGCCAGTGTCCGGCTGACGATCCGGTCGGTCCCGATGAAACCGTCCGGCATCCAGGAGGCCGGAACGGGCTGGAGCAGGGGGACGGGTTTTTCGTCGATCGACGGTACCGGCGCGGTCCCATCGATTCCGTTGCCGGGTTCACCACGGGTGACTGACCCGATTTCAGGTGCGGGTTCCGGGGGGGTGGCCCCGGGAATCTCAACCGGATACTCAACCGGATACTCAACCGAAATTTCGACAGCCGGCGTCTCCGGTTCGGGAACGCCGGCGACAGGCATGTCGGTGAAGACCGCCGCGTCGTCCGGTACCGGTTCCGCCCGTGCGGCGGCGAGGTCCCGCCACTCCTCCTCCAGTTCCCCCAGCACGATGTTCCCGGGATAACGCGCGGCCACCCCGCCGAGCGACCCGAGCGCGGTTTCGTACTGGCCGCGGGCGGCCAGACAACGGGCCTGGAGAAGTCGCGCCGTGTGATAATTCGGGTAGAGTTCGAGTCCCTTCTCGCAGAGGTGTTCGGCCCGGGAGATTTCACCGTTCCTGAGAAGCGCCTCCGCGAGGCGGGCAAAGAGGGGGGAAGACGGGTTGACCGAGAGGTGCAGTTCGAGATCCCGTGTCAGCGTCCCGGGTGTCATCCGACGGTGACCGCGGCCTTTTTCGGAAGGTCTTCGGGATGGACGGGGACGGTGTGCGATTCGCTGTCCGGAGCGGCCCTGTCGGGCCTCCGGGCGTCCAGGACGTGCTTGATGGACATCCAGGCCACCAGGCCGAATCCCGACGTGAACAGGAGCTGGAAGGGGACGGCCGCGAGCTCGACGTAGTAGATCGAGGCGATCACGCCGAACGCGCAGTAGAGGGTCATCGCCGCCTCGAGGATCACGGTCGGTTTCACCCTGGCGGTGGCGTATTTCTTGTCGGTCCACCGGTCCTTCTTCATGATGACGGAGTATTTCGGTGTCCGCACGAATTCCGATTTGCGCTTCAGGATCCCCTCGATGACCGCCTTGGTGTTGTTCACCGCCATCCCCATGCTCCCCGCCATGAAAAGGGGAAAGAGGAGCATCCTCCTGTGCCAGTCGGCGTAGACCTCCTTCTGGGAGTAGAGGTAGAAGAGGAACGACCCGAGAAACGCGAAGACGAATACCGCCATGATGTCGAAGTACGTTTCGTAACCGCCCTGGTGCTTGATGAAAATGAGCGGTACGTTCAGGATCGCGGCCAGAAGGATGAAGGGGAAAACGATATTCCCCGTCAGGTGGAGCGTCGAATGGATTTTCCGTTCGAAGGGGAGATCCGATTTCCAGACGCGGGGGAGGATCTTCCTCGCCGTCTCGATGGCGCCTTTCGTCCAGCGGTGCTGCTGCGATTTGAGGGAATTGATTTCGGAGGGAAGCTCCGAGGGGGATGTCACGTCCCTCAGGAACTTGAACTTCCAGCCGCGGAGCTGGGCGCGGTAACTCAGGTCCAGATCCTCGGTCAGCGTGTCGGCCTCCCAGTTCCCGGCGTCGAGGATGCAGGACGTCCTCCAGATGCCCGCGGTGCCGTTAAAATTGATGAAATGCCCGGCCTTGTTCCTGACCTGCTGCTCGATGACGAAATGGCCGTCGAGGGCCATCGCCTGGACGCGTGTCATGAAGGAGTAGTCCGCGTTGATATGTTCCCATCTCGTCTGAACGAGGCCGATCTTCGGATCGGAGAACCAGGGGAGGGTCTTCCTGAGGAAGTCGCGGTTCGGGATGAAATCGGCGTCGAAGATCGCCACGAATTCCCCCGCGGCCGTCTCCAGGCCCTTCCGGAGGGCACCCGCCTTGTACCCCGCGCGGTCGGTCCTCCGCAGATGGTGGATCCGGTGACCGCATTCCCTGAAGAATGCCACCCTTTCGGCGGCGACATCGACCGTTTCGTCGGTGGAGTCGTCGAGGACCTGGATCTCGAGGCGGTCCTTCGGGTAGTCCATGCCGCAGACGACGTCGATCAGCCTTCCCACCACGTAGAGCTCGTTGTAGACCGGGAGCTGGATCGTCACGACGGGGATGCGGTCGAGGGGCTCCGGCGGGGGGGAGGTCCTGTTCCGGTACTTCAGGTAGTTGTAAATCATGAAAAACCCGCTCGACCCGAAGAGGAAGAGGACGGTGAGCGAGAAGAAATACGTGCCGATGACGAAGTCCTGCATGAGGGAAGCTAAATTATGAAAATATTATCTGTTTACCAACCGGACACCGTCTCCAGGAGGATGTCCTCGGTCAGCTTGTCGATGGCGGTGGTGATGGCCGCCTTCCTGATCGCGGGATCCGCCCCGATGTCGTATTCGCCCCAGGCGGTGAACGTTTTCTCGTAGACCGTCTTCTTCAGTTTCCGGTCCCGGAAGGTGGCCTGGACGCCGATGGTGAGCCTCGCCTTCTGGACCGATTCCCCGGCTGCGACCACCGTGGGCAGGTCCGTGAAGGAGGAGATCACCCCCTCCAGCTCGCAGTCCGCTCCGGCCTGGTCCGTGACGTTCAGATTGTTATCCTGTCGAAACCGTTCGATGAGCTTGTTGGTAAAATCCTCACGCACCGCGGGTTCGCCCGTGTTCGTGCGGTCGTCGAACAGCGGAATATGGATTGTCTTCAGGTGCGGCGGGACCGACGACCCGGTGAAGGAATAGGAACAGCCCGCCAGGCCCGCGAGGCAGACGAACGCAGTCGTGATGAAGCCGGAGCGGTTCATTCGAGTCCGTACTCCTTGATCTTCCTGTAGAGCGTGCGCTCGCTGATGTTCAGCGCGCGCGACGCGAGCCGCCGGTTGCCCGAGAACCGGTCGAGCGCCCCGATGATCATCCTCTTTTCAACCTCGTCGAGGGACATCACCCGATCCGATCCGGAGGGCGTCTCCTGGTCGACGCTCGCTTCGACGTAGGCCGGCACGTTGTGCGCCACCGGCGCCTGCCCGTTCTCGAGGAGCGTCTTGATGTCCATGATGTCGTTCTTCATTTCGAGGAGGGCGCGGTACAGCAGTTCGCGTTCGGCCTGTTCCGGGGTTTTGTGCGTGAAGACGGGGAGGTGTCTCGGGCGTTCCTCGTCGCGGAAGTCCTTCAGGTACTTCCGGATGCTGATCCCGTCGACCAGGCGGCCCTTCTCGATCACGATGATGCTTTCCACGGCGTTCCGCAGTTCGCGGACGTTGCCCGGCCAGTGGTAGCCCCTGAGCAGATCCATCGCCTCGTCGGTGATGCCCGCGAAGGGGATCTTGTTTTTCACCGATATCTGCCGCGCGAACTCGTGGATAAAAATCGGAATGTCGTCGCGGCGGTCCCGGAGGGGAGGGACCCGGATGTTGACCGACCGGAGCCGGTAGAAGAGGTCCGGGCGGAAATTTCCCCTTCGCACCTCCGTCTCGAGGTCCTTGTTCGTCGCCGCGATGACCCTCGCGTCGACCTTGCGGGGCGTGGAGGAGCCGACGCGGAGGAACTCGCCGTTCTCGAGCACCCGGAGGAACTTCACCTGGAGCCCGACCGGCAGTTCCCCGATCTCGTCGAGGAACACGGTGCCGCCGTCGGCGATCTCGAAGTAGCCCTTGCGCGTTTCGCCCGCGCCGGTGAAGGCCCCCTTCTCGTGCCCGAACAGTTCGCTTTCGATGATCCCTTCCGGTATCGCGCCGGCGTTCACCGACATCATCGGTTTCGCGGCGCGGCGGCTGGCGGCATGGATCGCCTTCGCGATGACCTCCTTGCCGGTGCCGCTCTCGCCGGTCACCAGCACGGTAATGTCGGTGGGGGCCACCTGGAGGATCACGTCGACGATCTCGCGGATCTCGATGGAGTTCCCGATGATGCCGTGGATTTTCTGGAATTCTTCCCTGTCCATGGGGTCAGCGTTCCACGACGATGGGTGTGATGTTGTACCGGGACTGGATCTCCCGGAGGACCTTCCGCGCCTCTTCGGGGTCCGCAAAGCTCCCGACCCAGACGAGATAGAGACTCCTCCCGGCCCTGACCCTGTTGGTGATTTCCGCGGCGTACCCGAGTTCTTCGAACCAGGCCTTCTGTTTCTGCGCGTTCTCCGACGTGGAAAACGCCCCGGTCTGAAGCGTGTACGGCATCGGTCCCCCGGCGGGAACATCCTTCGGATCGATCCTTCCGGAGGGAACCTCGTCCCGCGCGGGGGGCGTCACGGGCGTTGAGTCCCTGATGCCGGGTTCGGGCCGGGCCGTCTCCCGACGCGCCGTTTCCCCCCCTGCGGGCATGTCCGCCTTCGCGGAATCCCCGGCGTCGGGCGGGGATGATTTCCCGGTGAGATGTGCGCTGCCGGGATATTCCTTCCGGAGCCGCTCCATCCTGAGCTCGGCCGTCTTGTAGAGGCCCATCGCGTAGTAGTACTGGTACAGCTTGAACAGCGCGTCGTCGGCCCACTCGCTCGAGGGGTAATTGTCAAGAATGCTCTGGTAGAGTTTTGCGGCCTCGATGCCGTCAGTCGCGACGCGCGCCTGGACATAGAGGATGCCGGGATGGTTCTGGTATTTCGCCACGAGTTCGGGAAGCTGCTGCCTGACGGCCTCGGTCTCCCCCCTGTCGAGCCGGGAGATCAGCTCCAGGATCGGTCCGTCGTCCGCGGTCTGCGCGGGCGATGCGGCCGCGGCGAGGAACACCAGCAGCGCAGATGCCATGAGCCATGCGGCCGTCGCAGGGCGGCGGGGGCGTGCCCCGGCGGAATGAAGCAGTGGTCCGATCATCGTGCCAGCTCAATAATATGGGTTTCGTGATGTTGATCCTGCCGCGCCGTCCGGACGTCCAGCGGTTCGCCGAAGAGGGTCGCGGAGTTCGCGCGGACGATCCGCACCGGGATGGTCCGGCCGGCGAGCCCGCCCCCGCCGCGGAAGATGACCATCCTGTTGCCGTCGGTCCGGCCCTGCATCTCGGCGTCCGATTTCCTGCTCGGGCCCTCGACGAGGATATCGGCGGTGGTGCCGACCAGGCGCAGGTTTTTTTCGAGCGCGACGCGGCTCTGCATCGCGATGATTTCGTTGATCCGTTCGACCTTCACGGCGTCGCTCACGTCGTCGGGCATGGCGTACGCCGGCGTGCGTTCGCGGGGGGAATACTTGAACATGAAGGCCCCGTCGTACCCGACCCGTTCCATCAGCTCCACCGTGCGCCGGTGGTCGTCGTCCGTTTCGGTGGGGAATCCGACGATGACGTCGGTGGAGAGCGAGACGCCCGGGACCGCGTCCCGGAGCCGTGAGATCAGCGACAGGTAATGCGCACTGTCGTACGTCCTGTTCATCAGTTCCAGGACCCTGTCGGAGCCCGACTGCACCGGGAGGTGCACGTATTTGCAGATGTTGTCGCGGCGCGCGATGGTCCCGATCAGCCTGCCGCTCATGTCCCGTGGATGGGACGTGGTGAACCTCACCCGCATCCCGGGGTCGACGGACGCGACCGCGTCGAGCAGGTCGGCGAAGTCGGATCCCCCGTCGGACCAGGAGTTGACGTTCTGGCCGAGCAGCGTCACCTCGCGGAAACCGCGGCCCGCGAGCGCTTCGACCTCGGCGACGATGCCCGGCAGCGACCGGCTCCGTTCCCGGCCGCGCGTGAACGGGACGACGCAGAACGAACAGAATTTGTCGCACCCCCGCATGATCGAGATCCACGCGCTGACTCCACCCGTGCGCAGCGGGGTGAGGTCGTCGTACGTCTCGATCCGCGAGAGGCGCACGGCGACGCCCTTCTCCCCGTGCCAGGCGCGGTGCAGGAGTTCGGGCACCCTGCGGTATTCGTCGGGCCCGACGATGAGGTCGACGATCTGTCCTACCCCCTTCGATTTCGAACCGTTGAGTTTTTCCCTCAGACGCTCCGCCATGCACCCGAGGATGCCGACGACGACTTCGGGCCGCTCCGATTTGATTCGTTTGAAGTACCCGAGCCTGCCGTAGATTCGTTTCTCCGCGTTCTCACGGATGCTGCATGTGTTGACGAGGATGACGTCGGCCTCCCGGATGTCGTCCGTCATGCGCGTCCCGGAATCACCGAGAAGACCCATGACGATCTCCGAATCGGCCACGTTCATCTGGCAACCGTATGTCTCGAGATATACTTTTTTCACCGGCCTGCTGATTCCTGTACGCTACACGGGGTGATAAACCCTCTGGCGGGTACTTAAGCGCAATAAGATATGAAAAATATGACAGAAAGGCAAAATTTACAGGGAAACGATGTGTTTTCATCGATTATTTTGACAATTAGGCAGATTTGGATTCATCACGCTCAATTGTCCCGAGCCGGTTCCACCGGCCCGGGGCACGGGTTCCCTCCGGTCATCGGCGACTCTGGCATTCCATGCGTCCCCGGGGGGATACTCCCCTCAAATAATTGATATTGAGATTCATTTCGTTGACTTTTATTACGTAATTGGTTAAATTTGGACACTTTGGTGCGAAGTATTAAAAGAATTTTATCCTTTTGAGAAACCTAACCTCTCTTAAAGAAAAAATTTACACTCTCCTCAGGGAATTCCGGGCCAGCGAACTCATTGCGCTCGCTGGAGGGGTCGTGGCCGTCGTCAGCGGGATTCTTCTCGATTACCTGTTCATCCGTATCATTTGTCTCCTGGTGTTGATCGGTTCGGCGGTCATCATGTATGTCCTGCAGCGACGCAGGCATGCGGAAGATCCTCACGGAGGCGGCTTTTCAAGCTCACTGTTTGACTCACAGACAGAAAACGACGGAATGAAAACACTGATATTCGATGATTTCCAGCCCGAAAAGAGCGGCAAATTCGAAGTCGAATATATCGAGACCCCTGATCGCCGGCCGGAACCGGAGGCGGAGACCAGTGCGGAGGAGAGGACAGAGCCGGTGGTGAGGCACGGCACGCCCGTGACTTCGCCGGCGATGGCGGCCGCGCTCTCGGGCGACCCCGCGCCGCACCGGGAGTACGAAGTCTCGGATTTCTTCGACTTCGATTCCGAAATATTCAAGGGCGAGACCGAGCCGCGCACTGAATTCGATTTCCTCCTGGTGAAGCTGCTCGGGGTGGTGAAGGAAGTGCTCTTCGCCCACACCGTTTCATTTTTTTGGGCCAACCGGGAAAAACAGCAGATGGTGCTGGAGACGAAGATCACCGACAGCCTGAATTATTTTTCCGCGCGGAGGTTCCCGATCGGAGACGACCTCGTCAGCAGGGTGGCGGTCTCCGGGAAGCCGGCGCTCCTCTCGGAGGTCAACCCGGATTCGCAGCCCGAACTCTTCCCCTACTACACCGCACCCGAGGGGATCAAATCGTTCGTCGGCGTCCCGGTGTTTTATTCG
The DNA here is from genome assembly GCA_035292425.1 of Bacteroidota bacterium. Lineage (GTDB taxonomy): Bacteria > Bacteroidota > Ignavibacteria > UBA10030 > SZUA-254 > SZUA-254. The sequence goes on along the minus strand of DATDQD010000207.1, from coordinate 8,225 downwards.
AAATCCCGCGGCTCCAGGGACAGCGGTCACCCGGTCGCGGTCATCGCCGTGGACAGCGTGGCCGAAGATGATTTTGGGGAGGAGACGGTCGCCGTCCTGGGCCACGCCACCAAGCTGGTGTCGGCACTGATCAAGAGCTACAACGACAAGTACGACCTCCTGCTGAACGCCGAGCTGCTCCGGTCGATCCGGCGGATGCAGGAAAAGATCAGGAACAATTTTTCGCTCGCGACCATCGTGCAGTCGCTTTCGGACGAGATCACGAAAATGATCGGCTGGGACCACCTGTCGGTGGTCCTGTACGACGAGCACAAGCATAACTGGGTGGCCAAAAAAGTGACGAACAGGGGCCAGACCCCCTTCATCGCCGCCGACCAGGTGATCGACATCGCCGGGAGCATCACCGGCCGGACGATCCGCAACAACATCCACTCGCTGGTGGAGGACCTCGAAACCGTGACCTTCCCCCGCTACTACCCGGGCGAAAAGGTCTCGGGGCACGGCTCCTTCGTCTCGGTGCCGGTCAGCTCGTTGAACAAGTGCTACGGGGCGGTCAATCTGGAGAGCGCCGACCGGTATAATTTTTCGCGGCAGGACATCGAAATGCTCTACCGCCTGACCGAGAACGTCGGGTCCGCCATCGAGCTCCTCTACCTGAACGACGTCATCAAAGACTACGTCGTCGTGGACGCGCTCACGGGGTTGTATTCGAGGAAGTATTTCACGCAACGGCTGGACGAAGAGATCCAGCGCGCGGACGACACCGGAAGCGAGCTCTCGCTGCTCCACATCACCGTCGACAAACACCGGGAGATCGTCGAGCGCTACGGCGACGAGGGCTTCGAGCGGGTGGTCCTGACCGTCGCGCGCCTGGTGCGGTCGTGCGTGCGCGGGTACGACGTCGTCGGGAGGATCGAGACGAACCGCTTCGGCGTGCTGCTCGCGGGGACGACGTCCAGCGACGCCTACCTCTGGGCGGAAAAGATCAGGAAGAACATCGCCGGGCACGTGATCACGATCGGCGAAAAGAGTTTTTCGGTGACCATCAGCGCGGGCCTTTCCGGCGTGCTCGAGGGCATGCGGAAGGAAGAGCTCGTGGGGAACACCATCGCCGTGCTGAACCGGGCGACCGAGGCCGGCGGGAACACCGTCAGGGTTTTTTAATATCAAGGAGTAAGGGAACATGGCAAAACAACAGACATTCGCCGACAAAGCGACAAAGGCCGCCGCCCAGCCGGGGAAAAAATGTCCCAGGTGCGGGGCCATCAAGCAGCCAATGCTTCACGTCAATTCCGAGCCGTCCAAGGCGGGAAGCATCCGTTTCGGACACCGCCGCGTGCAGGTGTGCAAGTGTAACGAAAAGGAAGTTTTCGCGTAACTATTCCCAGGCGCCGACGGGATCGGGACAGTGACGGGGGGCCCCGGGGGGGCCCGGAGTAATTGAAATCCCGCCGGTTATTCAATATCCGGTCGCAGGGCCGACTCTTTTCCAGACTATCATTACCGCCCGGTACGCAATGAGGGACGAGGTCTCCCGTTTCAGTTTTCGCGCCAGGATCACGCGCGAGGGTGCGATCATTGTCCCGACGGACGTCGCGGCCCGGTTTCCCGGCGGCCGTACGGTCCTGGTGAGCGTCACGCCGGCGCCGACCGCCGGACGGGGCATCGATATCGACGATGACGAGGTGGCGCAGATCGCGGCGCTCCAGGCCGAACCGGCCGACGTCATCCGCAGGTGCCTGAGGGCGCAGGGCGCCCTTGCCGGGAAGGCGCGCAACGCGGTGCGGAAGCAGCCGCGCGGGACGGGAAAACGGTGAAGCTCCGCAAGGCGGTGCTCGACACGGGGCTGTTCACGGCGCATCTTACGGCGCCGGACAATGAAACCACGGCGCTGCGCGAGGCGCTCCGGACATGGTTCTGCTACACGACGGTGTTCAACGGCATTGAACTGTTCCGGGACGCGCGGTCTCCGAGGCAGAGGCGAGCGGTGGAGGACGTCCTCTCCGCCGTCAAAATCCTGGGGATGAACGGCAGGAACGCGGGGAAGTTCGCGCGGCTCACGAACTTCGGTCCCGGCGGCTTTCCGCTGAACGCGCTGATCGCCGGCATCTGCATCGAGGCCCGTCTTCCGCTGGTGACGGACCGCGCAGGGGAATTCGAGAGGTACAGGAAATTACGCGTGGTCCCCGCGGCGCGGACCGCGCACAAAAGGTGATGAATGGCAAAGGTCAACAAACAGTACACGAACCGCGAGAGCCAGTCCCTGGACAAATACCTCCAGGAGATCGGACGGGTGGAGCTGCTCGATCCCGAAGAGGAGATCGAACTCGCCCGGAGGATCAAGAAGGGCGATCAGAAGGCGCTCGAGAAGCTGACCAAGGCGAACCTTCGGTTTGTGGTCAGCGTCGCCAAGCAGTACCAGAACCAGGGGCTCTCCCTGGGCGACCTGATCAACGAGGGGAACCTCGGCCTCATCAAGGCGGCGAAACGGTTCGACGAGACCCGCGGGTTCAAATTCATCTCCTACGCCGTGTGGTGGATACGGCAGTCGATCCTCCAGGCGCTGGCGGAACAGTCGAGGATCGTGAGGCTCCCGCTCAACCGCGTCGGGGCGCTCAATAAAATCGGCAAGGCGTTCAGCACGCTCGAACAGGAGTTCGAGCGCGAACCGAGCGCGAGCGAACTCGCCGAAGAGCTCGACATGTCCCTCTTCGAGGTGGCGGACACCCTGAAGATCTCCGGGCGCCACCTCTCCATGGACGCCCCCTTCGCGCAGGGGGAGGACAACCGCCTGCTCGACGTCATCCAGGACGAGCGCACGCCCCTGCCCGACCATTCCCTCATCAAGGAATCCCTCAGCAAGGAAGTGGAGCGCGCGCTCGGGACCCTCACCGAGCGGGAGGCCGAGGTCATCCGGCTCTACTTCGGTCTCGGGCGGGAACATTCCCTCACGCTCGAGGAGATCGGGGAAAAATTCCAGCTCACCAGGGAGAGGGTCCGCCAGATCAAGGAGAAGGCGATCCGGCGGCTCCGGCACGCGTCCCGGAGCAAGCAGCTGAGGGCGTACCTCGGGTAACCCGACCCGCCCCCGGGTGCGACGCCCGCACACAATCGTACTCCCCGCGGTCAGACAGCGATTCGTTCCTCCGCGTTCCCCGGGGAACCGTCCGTTGCTTTGTTTTTCGCCTGCCCCTGTTTATATTATAACCGGTTTATTTCCGCGATGTCCTTACTTCCCATCTACACATACGGCGCGCCGGTCCTCAGGAATAAAGCGAAACCCGTGAACGCGGTAAGCGATGAAGTCCTGCGCCTGGCGCTGGACATGTTCGAGACCATGCACAAGGCGCAGGGCATCGGGCTCGCCGCCACACAGGTGGGAAGCCTGCACCGGGTCCTCGTGGTGGACCTGGCGGGGATGGAAGGGTATGAGGACCTGCGGCCTCTGACGATGATCAATCCTGAAATCGTCGGCCAGGAGGGCCGCTGGACGATGGAAGAGGGGTGCCTGAGCATCCCCGACCTCCGGGACGAGATCGAGCGGGCCGAGACCATACGCCTGCGATACCGGGACGCGAACTTCGACGAGTACGAGCTGACGGTGTCGGGCCTCCTCGGAAGGGTCCTGCTCCACGAGATCGATCACCTGGACGGCGTGCTGTTCATCGATCATCTCTCCGCGGAAAGGAAGAAACTGCACGACGAACAGCTCAGGAGGATCGAGAAGGGAGAGTTCGAGGTCGGGTACCCGATCGTGACAGCCCAGAACCAGATGGTCTAGCAGCCCATGCGGATCGTGTTCATGGGGACGGCGGAGTTCGGCATCCCCGCGCTCCGGCTCCTCCTGTCGAAACAGTACGCCATCGAAACGGTCGTCACCGTGCCCGACAAGCCCTCGGGCCGGGGAAGGAAGGTCACCGAATCCGCGGTCAGGACCTTCGCCCGGGAACAGGGCCTTACCGTCCTCCAACCCTCCTCGCTGAACGATCCCTGGTTCGTCGACACGCTGAGGAAACTCCGGCCCGAACTCTTCGTGGTCGTGGCGTTCAGGATCCTGCCTCCCTCCGTGTTCACCATCCCGTCGTTCGGCGCCATCAACCTCCATGCGTCATTGCTCCCGCGGTACCGAGGCGCCGCGCCGATCAACTGGGCGATCATCCGGGGGGAGAAGGAGACCGGCGTGACGACCTTCCTCCTCGAGGAGGTCGTGGACACCGGGAGGATCATTCTCCAGGAACGGATCGGGATCGGAGAGGAGGAAACCGCCGGCGAACTGCACGACCGGCTGTCGGAACTCGGGGCCGGCGTCGTTCTCGATACCGTCCGGCTGATAGCGTCGAAGCGCGCGGAGCCCAGGGCGCAGGACCCGGCCCTGGCGAGTCCCGCGCCGAAAATTTTCCGGAAAGATTGCCGGATCGACTGGACGGCGGGCGCCGTCCGGGTGCACGATTTCATCAGGGGGCTCTCGCCGAAGCCGGGCGCCTTCTTCCACCGGGGGGAGACGCTCCTGAAGGTCTACCGTTCCCGCATGGTCCCGGGCCCGGGACCGGCCCCTCCCGGCACCGTTGTCTCGGCGGAAGGGGAACTGGTCGTCTCGTGCGGGGACCGCGCCCTGCTCCTGGCGGAAATTCAGCAGCAGGGGAAAAAGCCCCTCCCCGTCGGTGAGTTCCTGAGGGGTTCGCGGATTTCGAGGGGCGAGGTATTCAATTGAGAGGACGATGAAGAGAGAGTCCATGGGAAGAGAAATCGCGACCGTCATCGCGATGGCGGTCGTCGTGGGGTTCACGTTCAACGCGTTTTCACCGGAGGGAATCCCGGTCGTGCGGACGGCGCCCGTCAGGGTGGCCGTGGCCGATTCGGAGATCTTCGGCGCGCCCGCGGGTACGGGATCGCCCGACAAGGCCTCCTCCGCGCTCCCCGAAACGCCGGGACGGGCGGTGTTCCGGATTATCACGCTCGAACAGATGAAGAGAGTCGTCGCCGGGCGGCGGGGGATGATCCTGGACGCGAGGGCGCAAGCGGAGTACGAAGCGGGGCATATTACGGGCGCGGTAAACATGTACGCGATTGAACCGGAAGGGTACGTCGAGAGGATCGCCGGAATCCCGCGCGACACGCTGGTGGTCATCTACTGCAGCAATCCCCACTGCCCGTACGGAAGGGACCTCGCGGAATTCCTGGGCGCCTTCGGTTTCACCAACATGCTGCTCTACGACGACGGCTGGGACGGCTGGTCCGGGGCGGGGCTCCCCGCGGTCACCGGGAGGGAGGCGAAATGACACTGCCGGTGTTCCTTTCGAACCGGTATTTCCTCCTTGCCGCCCGGTTCGTCCTCGGGATGGTCTTCATCGCGGCCGCGGTGCCCAAGATTGCCGGGCCGGAAGCCTTCGCCGTGTCGATCGAGGCGTACGAACTGCTGCCGGTGTTCGCGGTGAACGCCGCCGCCATCGTCATGCCCTGGATCGAACTGATCTGCGGGCTCTTCCTGATCGCCGGGGTCCACACCCGGCCTTCGGCGGCGCTCCTGGGCGCGCTCCTGGCCTTCTTCATCGTGGCCATCTCCGTCGCGGTGCTGCGCGGATTGAACATCAATTGCGGGTGTTTCGGCGGCGCCGACGACTCGCCGGTCGGCTGGGGCAAGGTGCTCGAGGACGTCGTCCTTCTGGTTCCCGCCTGGGTGATCCTTCGCTCTGGCGCTGAGGCGGCTCCCGAATGACAGTCCCCGAGATTCGTTGATTTATCGTATGATTTATCCTATATTGCTCCATTCGTTCCGAGAGCGGGCGCCGTGGATTTCGTAGTGTGGGCCTGCCGCGTGATGCACGTCGCCGGGGCCACGGTCTGGATCGGCGGCCTGGTTTTTCAGAACGCCGTCATGATGCCGGTGATCCGGCATGAGGGAGAGGAGGCGTCGGGGTTGTCCGTTATCCTCGGGAAAAGGTTCGCCGGATTCGCGTGGATGTGCGCATGGACGATGCTGGTGACCGGCGCCATTCTCATGCTCCTCGATTCCCGGTTCGTCTGGTTCGAGTACGGTATGCCCTGGTCGGTCCTCCTCGGGTTCAAACAGCTGATATTCATACTCCTGGTCTTCTACGCGTTCGGCATCGCGCGCCTCCTTGCGAGGTTTGAAGGGGCCGACGCAGAGACGGGAAATCTGATTCTGCACCGCCTCCGGCAGTTCCGGACGATGAGCGTCCTGCTCGGCCTCTGCGCGATGGTCCTGGCGGTTTCGATGTAACCGATGGCAAAAATAATCACCATAGCGAACCAGAAGGGAGGGGTCGGGAAGACGACGACGGCGATCAACCTTGCCGCCGGAGTCGCCGTGGCCGAATGTCCCACGCTCCTGATCGACATGGACCCCCAGGCGAACTCCAGCAGCGGCCTGGGAGTCGATCCCCGCACTCTCGAGAAGAACGTCTACGAGGTGCTCATCGGCGGGCTGGAGCCGGCGGAGGCGGTCATCAGGACGGAAATGCCGTTCCTCTCCGTGCTTCCCTCCACCATCAATCTCGTTGGCGCGGAAGTGGAACTCGTCGACATGCCCCGCAGGGAGTTCGTGGTGTCGGGGATCGTCGAAAAGATCCGGAACGACTACGAGTACGTCTTCATCGACTGCCCCCCGTCGCTCGGCCTCCTGACGCTGAACGGGCTGGTGGCCGCGGATTCCGTCCTGATCCCGGTGCAGTGCGAGTACTACGCGTTGGAGGGACTCGGCCAGCTGCTCAACACGATCAACATGGTCCAGAAGAATCTCAACGCCCGCCTCGAGATTGAGGGGGTCCTCATGACCATGTTCGACGGCCGCCTCAGGCTCTCCAACCAGATTGTCGAGGAAGTCAGGAAATTTTTCGGGGAGAAGGTCTATTCGACCATCATCAGCCGGAATGTACGGCTGAGCGAGGCGCCGAGCTACGGAAAACCGGTGCTCCTGTATGAGGCGGTCTCCAGCGGTGCCCGGAACTACATGGAACTCGCCAGGGAATTCCTCTCACGCCAGAAAACGGCGGTCAGCGCGCAGGGAATCGTACACCATGTCGAAACCTAACCGCGGCCTCGGCAAGGGACTCTCCGCACTGATCCACCCCGTGGACCCCGCTCCGGCGGCGGCGCCCCCGGCGGCCACGGCCGAACGGGAACAGCCCGACAGCGGCACCACCACAGCGCTCGAGATCTCCAGGATCCGCCCCAATCCGCTCCAGCCCCGCGCGGACTTCGACCCGCAGGCCCTCGACGAGCTGAAGGAATCGATCCGCCTGAAGGGCGTCATCCAGGCCGTCACGGTGCACCGGACGGAGGACGGGATGTACGAACTGATCTCCGGGGAGCGGCGCATCAGGGCCGCGACCGAGGTCGGGCTCAGGACCATCCCGGCCTACATCATCGAGGTGTCCACGCGCGAGGAGATGCTGGAACTGGCGCTCATCGAAAACCTCCAGCGCGAGCATCTCAACCCGATCGAGATCGCCATATCGTATCAACGCCTGATGAGCGACGTCGGGCTCACCCCCGACGACGTCGGGAAAAAGGTCAGCAAGGACAGGACGACGGTCGTCAATTTCCTCCGCCTGCTCCGCCTCCCGCAGAAGATCCAGGAAGCGTTGCGGAAGGGCGTCCTGACCATGGGCCACGCGCGGGCCCTTGCGGGACTCGCCGAGGAGACGATGCAGCTCCGGATATTCGATAAAATCGTGAAGAAGGATCTGAACGTCCGGCAGACGGAAAAGCTGGTCCGGGAGGCGGGAAAAACCGCCGCGAAGCCCCGCCCGGCCGCGCCGAACCGGTACGACAGCAACGTCACCGACCTGGCGGAGCACCTCCAGCGCGTGCTCGGCACGAGAGTGCGCATCCAACACCATGCCGACGGGAGGGGTGAAATCCAGGTGGAATTCTACTCCGACGACGACCTCGGTCGTCTCTTCGACCTCATGAAATCGATCCGAACCTGAGGAAACACCATGCAGAAAATCGTCCACACAGACTCCGCCCCGAAACCGATCGGCCCCTACAGCCAGGCGATCGTGGCGTCGGGCAGCTTCGTCTTCACCGCGGGCCAGATCCCGCTCGATCCCGTGACGGGCGCAATCGACGGCGCCGACATCGCCGCGCAGACGCGCAGGACCCTCGCCAACGTCGGCGAAATCCTGAAGAAGGCCGGCTCCTCGCGCGACCGGGTCGTGAAGACCACCGTCTTCCTGAAGGACATGAACGAATTCGCGGGG
>DATDQD010000206.1:0-6266 GCA_035292425.1 Bacteroidota bacterium | reverse complement strand
CGGGATCCGGGACGAGATGCCTCGGCCGGTTCCTGATCGCCCTCATGCTGAGGTTGTCGGAGGAGATCATGGTCGGGGCGGGGCGATCGACCCGCTCGGGGCGGATGGTGTCCGCAGCGAAATCATCGGGATTCGTCCGGTTGACTTTGAGCCCGCCGTCGGACGAATCGGGCGCGATCCCGGCCGTGGAAGGCAATGAATCCCCCCTGGTACCGAGAGTATCCGGGTGGAGGATCGCCTGGAGGGTGCTGTCGTCTTTCGCGAGACGATCGTGCGTCTTGAGATAGCGATCGAGCGATGTGAAACGCGCCGCGGCGGGCTGCGTCACGGGCGACGCGGGGAATTCCCCCTTGGCCTGTTCGAAGTACTTCCTGGCTCTGGCGAGGTCCCGGTATTGCTTCTCGAAAATCTCGCCCCGCTTGAAGTAGCTCCTGGCCGAGGCGTCGGATTTCCTGTACGTCGAATCGATGATGTCGTACAGCGTAAAGGCGGCGGCGGAGTCGCCCCTGACCCAGTACGCGTTGGCGATCTCCAGGTCGACGAGACCGGACTGTTCAGGTTTGAGGGGCCACGCGATGATTTCATCGAACGTTTCAAGGGCCTCATCGGGATGACCCGCCATGGAAAGCATCACCCCCTGCCGCAGCCTGGCGTTGAAACTCATCGCCGGTGTCGGACTGAATTCCCTCACGAGCCCGTAGGCATCGCCGGCCCGCGCATAGTCCCCCGTCTTCTCATAGACTGTTCCGAGCTGGTACTGCGCGATCGCCTTGAGCTGGCCCTCGCCCCCGATCGATTCGATCCGGCCGAGCGTCGCGGCGGCCTGCGCGAATTCACCGCGGTCCGAATAGATCTGCGCTTCGAGCATGGTGATTTCCAGGAGGATGTCCCCCGGGATCTCCTCCTCGTCTCCTTCCGCGTTCGGAGCGGCAAGCTCCTTCGCCGCCGTCAGGGCCTCTTCGTCGTTCCTCCCCTGGTAGAGGGCCTTCGCAAGCCAGAGCCGGGCTTCCGCCCGTTTGTCGCTTTCGGGAAAATTGTCCAGCAGCTCGCGAAATTTTCCGGCGGCCGATTCCGTCTCATTCTGATGGAGATACGACTTGCCGATCATCATGATGGCGTCTTCGACGTAGCCGCTTTCGCCGTGGAACTGGATGACGCGCGACCCCTTTTCGATGACCTTCTCGAACTTCGTCACAACGGCCTGCGGGACCTTATAGGGTGCGAAATAGTTGCTGTCCCGGGCAGTCTGGGGGGACTTCAACATTTCGGCGACGGCCTCGTCGAAGAGCCGGTCGGCATTGTAATAGGTATTGAAATACGCGGTCGCGTTACGGTAGGTACCGCATCCCGATAACGTGAGAAGTCCCGCGAGGACGGGGAGAAGAAAGAATCTCACCGGTGAGGCGATCATGAGACTATCAACAGGAAACAGAGCATGCAGATAGAATCATTATAAAGAAATCGCAGTCTAAATGCAACGCGGATCGCGATCCCCCGGTGTCCCTTCAGCGGTGAATATTCTTCAGGAAATCGTCCAGAATCGCGGCTAAATCAGGTTGGGTGATCTCCGCCAGCTCGTATCTCACCCTCGTCGACGGCCTGTCGATTTTAATGATCCTCCGCAGGTCGATCGGCGTGCCGATGATGACACCTTCGCACTCGACCCGGTTGATGGTTTTTTCGAGGTCGTGGACCTGCCCTTCCCCGTAACCCATTGCGGGTAAAAGGGTTCCGATCTTCGGGTACTTCGCGAAGGTTTCCGCGATCGAATTCACGACATACGGGCGCGGATCGACAAGCGCCGACGCGCCGAATTTCCTCGCCGCGATGACCCCGGCGCCGTACTCCATTCCGCCGTGGGTGAGTGTCGGACCGTCCTCGACGACGAGGACCCGTTTTCCGCGGATCACGCTTTCATCTTCGACGGTGATCGGGGACGCCGCCTCGACGATGATGGCGCCGGGGTTGACCGCGTGGACGTTGTTTCTCACCGTGTCGATGTTTTCCCTCGACGCCGTCTCCACCTTGTTGAGCACCACGACGTCGGCAAGGAGGATGTTCGTCGCCCCGGGATAATACGACAGTTCGTGCCCCGGCCTGTGCGGGTCGGCGACGGTGATTGTCAGGTCCGGCTTGTAGAAGGACATGTCGTTGTTTCCGCCGTCCCAGACGATGACGTCGGCTTCCTTCTCCGCCTGGCGGAGGATCGCCTCGTAGTCGACGCCGGCGTAGATGATCGTGCCGTTGACGATGTGCGGTTCGTACTCTTCCATCTCCTCGACGGTGCATTCGAACGTCTTCAGGTCTTCGAGGTTCTTGTACCGCTGGACCCGCTGTTTCACGAGGTCGCCGTACGGCATCGGGTGCCGGATCGCCACGACCCTCTTTCCGCGTTCACGGAGCAGGTCGCAGATTTTTCTCGACGTCTGGCTTTTCCCCGCACCCGTTCTTACCGCCACGACGGCGATGACGGGCACCGCGCTTTCCAGCATCGTGTGCCTCGTGCCGAGAACCTTGAAATCGGCCCCGGCCGCCATCACCGCGGATGCCTTCGTCATGATATAATCGTAGGAGACGTCGGAGTAGGAGAACACCACCTCGTCGATCTTCATCGAATCGATGAGTTTGGGAAGATCGGATTCGGGGTAGATCGGGATCCCCTCCGGATAGAGTTTCCCGGCGAGGGCCGCCGGATATTTCCTGCCCTCGATATTCGGGATCTGGGTCGCGGTAAAAGCGGCGACATCATATCCGTCGTTTCCGCGGTACACCGTATTGAAATTATGGAAATCCCGTCCCGCGGCTCCCATGATGACGACTCTTATTTTCTCCATAAACAGCACCTTTTCTGTCCGTGATGTGAGCGTAACACCTCTGAATGGGTCAATTAGTATGCCAGTTACCGGTTGGGAAAACACCCGCAATTCGCGAATAATAGGGGATTCGATCCGCCCGTTTCTATAAATATGAGAAAAAAAGTGGCATTATGACTCAGAACTGAAGTGAGATCCCTCCCCCGCCCCCACACCCCCGGTGTGGTATTTTATGACACTGCCGTTGAATAATTCGACAACACTTCAAGATATCGTGACGAAAAGATTTACAGCCGTTTCAGGCGATCGCGGCAACTCCTGTCGAATTTTTCAACGCTCAGGTTTTTGACACGTAAAATCGTCTGCCGGTAACTCTTGAAAATTGAACAAGTTATACGCGTGGAAAATTCGGGCTCTTCTGGCATGATTCTTTCAAGTACTACTGTTGAGTATGACAATGAATCCGTGAATTATTCTGAAGGAGTATCACCATGACAGTCTTATTCGTGATAGCAACCGTCCTGCTCTTTCTCACCGTCGACTGGCTGATCCAGCGATCGAGGGAAAATAGAGCGGTCGTGGCGGAGATCGCGCCGGTGTCCGCCAGGGAATTATCCGTCAGGATCCCCGACGGAATATTCTTTGCCCCGTCCCACACCTGGCTGAACCTTTTCCCCTCGGGAAAAGTAAGGCTGGGGGTCGACGATTTCATCTCCCGGTTGCTCGAAAAACCGGGGGTCACGCTCCTGCGCTCCGCCGGGGATAAAATTTCGAAGGGCGATCCGATCCTGAACCTCAAATCGGACGGACACAGTCTCACCGTCCGGGCGCCGATCGACTGCGAGATCGTCTCCGTCAACGACTCCCTCGCGAAGAACCCCGGGCTCCTCGAGGAGGGGCTGTTCAGCGACGGGTGGGCGTACATGATCAGGCCTGCCCGGAACGCCGACCTGAAGGACCTCCTGCTCGGCAACGAATCGCGCCAGTGGATCAGGACCGAATACCAGCGTTTGAAAGACCTCCTCGCCGGCACCGGCGCCCACGGGACTCTCCGTCCGGCGTTCCTCCAGGAGGGCGGTCCGCCCATCGCCGGCGTTCTCAACCGGATGGACGACGCCGTCTGGCAAAAACTCGACATCGAATTCCTCCACGTACAATAACGAAGGGACCGGCCATGATCAGGAAAAAAGCGCTCCTTATCGATCTGACACTCTGCATCGGATGCAACGCCTGCCAGGACGCGTGCAAGGCCGAGAACGGCCTGAAGGAGGGGTCCGAATCCCGCCTCTCCGACACCGCCTATACGGCGCTCGAGGAACACGACGGTACGTACGTCCGGCGGATGTGCCAGCACTGCGTCGACCCGACCTGCGCGTCGGTCTGCCCGGTGGGCGCGTTCACCAAGACCGCCGAGGGCCCGGTGCTCTACGACGAGAGCAAATGCATCGGATGCCGCTATTGCATCCAGGCGTGCCCCTTCCAGGTTCCGCGGTATGAATGGAGCAGCACCTATCCCCGGGTCCAGAAGTGCAAGTTCTGCGCGGACCGCCAGCGAAAGGGACTCCAGACGGCGTGTGCCGAGGCGTGCCCGACCGGTGCGACGAAATTCGGCGACCGCGACGAGCTGATCCGCGAGGCATACGACCGGATCAAGGCCGAACCGGACAAATACGTCGATCGCATCTACGGACTGGAGGAGGTCGGTGGAACATCGGTTCTGTATCTCTCCTCGGTCCCCTTCGAGGATCTCGGATTCAAGACCCAGCTGGCCCAGACGGCCCTCCCGATGCTTACGTGGGAGGCGCTCTCCAAGATTCCCACCGTCGTCAGCGTGGGCGGGGTGTTCCTCTACGGGATCTGGTGGATCACGAACAGGCGGACCGAGGTCCAGCGGTTGGAAAAGGACGCGCGAACGAGCGCGGGCCGGACGAACGGCGATTCAGGCAATCAGATTAACCAATGAACGGACGAGACCATGAAAAACTACCTACGTTCACTGACGTTCTGGAGGGTCACTGCGACGCTCATCATCCTGGCGGGCGTCTATTCCACACTGATACGCTTCACGCAGGGGCTGGGAGCCACCACCAACCTGAGCGACGAATTTCCCTGGGGTATCTGGATCGGCTTCGACATCCTCTGCGGGGTCGGACTGGCCGCGGGGGGATTCACGCTCGCCGCAATGGTCCACATTTTCCACATCAAAAGATTTGAACCGATCCTCCGCCCGACGATCCTCACCGCGTTCATGGGGTACCTCCTGGTGATCTTCGCCCTGATGTTCGACCTCGGGCGGCCCTTGCAGATCTGGCACGCCTTGATCATGTGGAACCCACGGTCGGTGATGTTCGAGGTTGCCTGGTGCGTGATGCTCTACACGACGGTCCTGTCCCTCGAATTCCTGCCGGTCCTGCTCGAGAAATTCGGGCTCGTGAAGGCCCAAAAAATGATGCGGAAGCTGACGCTTCCGCTTATCATCGTCGGGGTGCTCCTCTCGACACTGCACCAATCGTCGCTCGGTTCGCTCTACCTGATCGTCCCGGAAAAGCTCTACGGGCTCTGGTATTCTCCATACCTTCCCGTCTTTTTCTTCTTTTCGGCGATCGCGGTGGGGTGCGCCATGGTGATCTTTGAATCGTTCATGAGCTCGAGGGCGTTCAGGAAGGGTCTCGAGATGGACCTCCTCGACGACATCGCCCGGGTCAGCGTTGTGATGCTGGCCGTCTACCTCACGATGAAGATCGCCGACCTCTCCAGCAGGTCCGCGTTCCAGCTGTTGTTCGTGCCACGCATGGAAACCTACCTCTACTGGCTGGAGATGGGGGTCGGGGTGCTCGCCCCGCTCCTCCTCCTCTCGTCGTCAAAGGTGAGGAGCAGCAGGCAGGGGCTCTTTGCGGGGGCCGTGATGATCATACTTGGTTTCCTCCTCAACAGGATGAACATCAGCGTCACGGGGATGGAGGCCTGGTCCGGGGTGTCGTACTTCCCCTCCTGGATGGAGCTGAGCATCACGGCGATGATCGTCACGATCGGGTTCATCGTCTTCGCGTACGCCGCGAAACATCTGCCGCTTTTTCACCACGCCGGGCACGGGGAGGAGCCTTCCCATGCGGGCGTACGCGAACAGTCCGTCGTAACGGAGGACATCCGGGAAGACCTGCGTCTGATTTCACAGCCGAAATCGATAGGGGGTTACCATGAAGTTTATTTCCGATGACAGCGCGACGCATCACCTTGCGCCGAAAAAATACCGCTGTGTGTGGATGGAGGCGGGCATTCTGTCATATCTCCTCTGCGACAGGGAATTCGAATGCGACCACTGCCCTCTCGACGAAGCGATGAGGAGTCATTTCTCGTCGGACGGGAAGAAGCCGGCAGCTGAATCGCAGCCCGAAACATCCCTGCGGACAGGGCCGTCGAAATTCCCCGCCTTCTCCACGACGGACCACCTCA
>DATDQD010000205.1:0-16890 GCA_035292425.1 Bacteroidota bacterium | reverse complement strand
CGCTGCGGAGCGCGGCCGAGAGCTCCGACTGGAGGACGCTCTCCCTCAGGCCGAATCTGTCCGAGATGTTCTTGACATAAAGATCGCGCTTGAGCGCGTCGGGCATCCGCGCGATGGTCCTGACCAGGATCCTGACGGTTTTGGACCTCTCCTCGGGCGAGGCGTCATTTTCCTTCCTCGCGTCGATGATGGAATCCACGAACGACAGCGATCCCCCGAGAAGTGTGCCGAAGCCCGACGCCCCGGCGCGGCGGATGAACGAATCGGGGTCCTCCCCCTCCGGGAGCCTCGCGACCCTCACGTCCATGTCCTGCTCGAGGACGAGGTCCACGCCGCGCATTGCGGCCTTGGAGCCGGCGGAATCGGCGTCGTACACGATCGTGATGTTCTTCGTGTACCGCCGGATCAGCCCGATCTGGTCCGCGGTGAGCGCAGTCCCGCTCGAGGCGATGATGTTTTTTACCCCGGCCTGGTAGACCGAGATCAGATCCATGTATCCCTCGACGAGAAGGGCGGAGTCCGCCTCGCGAATGGCCTCCTTCGACTGCGAAAGGCCGTAGAGGATCCGGCTTTTATTATAGACGGGGGATTCCGGCGAATTGATGTACTTTCCGAGGGGGTCGTCCTCCCGGAGTTTCCTCGCCCCGAACCCGACGACGCGGCCGGCCGCGGTAAAGACCGGGAAGATGACCCGGCCCCTGAAGTAGTCGTAGTGTCCCCCGTCCTCCCGCCTCCGTGCGAGCCCGTACTTCTCCACGAACTCGGGCGCGTACCCCTGCTCCCGGGCGTGCGCCAGGAACGCGTCCCAGGAATTGAGCGCATACCCGAGACCGAAATGAGTGATCATCGCATCGCCGATGCCCCGGTGCTTCAGGTACTCCAGGGCCATCTTTCCCTCCTGCGTCTCCGTGAGGTTGTGATGGAAATGCTGCGCGGCGAGCGTGCAGAGCGCGTGGGCGCGGTCCTGCTCCGTGGGGGTCCCCGACTCCCCCTGCGCGCCGGGGGCGGGCAGCTCTATTCCCGCCGCCTTCGCGAGAGAGCGGACGGCCTCCACGAAAGAGATCTTTTCGAACTGCATCATAAATGTGAAGACATTGCCTCCCGTCCCGCATCCGAAACAATGGTACATCTGCCGGTCGGCGGAGACGTTGAACGACGGGGTCTTTTCGGTGTGAAACGGGCAGAGACCGACGTGGTTTTTCCCCCGCTTTTTCAGCTTGACGAAACCGCCGACAAGGTCGATGATGTCGGTCGCACTGCGGATTTCGTCGATTTTATGGTCGGGTATCTTCATCCGAGGGGGTTCCGTGAAGTCTTGTTTGGGGGAAATGTACTCAAAACGGGGCTGCAACGCAACGAAATGAACGGAACATCAGATATCATCATCCGGATCACTTGCAACAGTGTCAGAGATGCGTAATCCGGAAATCGACAATCCGGAAATCGACACGCCAGCTGCCTTGATTTTTTGTGGCTGTCGACGTATCTTTCATCGCTCTGCTTCATTCAGGGTGGCAAACCTCCTGCCTCAGGGGCTGACCATCATGTTCCATCCGTTCTTCCCGGCGAGAACAAAAGGAAATCTCATGGAACGATCGGCATACATCCCCCACCTCTCATGCTGTTTTCTTCTCTTATTGCTTCCCTGCGGGGCATCGGGTCAATTTTTCGATCAACACCCCGGCGCGCTTGGGACGGGGGCGGTGGGATACTCCGGACAGGGGTACGGTGTGGCGCTTTCGGCCGACGGAAATACCCTTCTTCTGAGCGGGCCGTTCGATAGTGGCGGGATCGGTGCCGCCTGGGCATTCGTGCGCGATGGAGATATGTGGCGACAGCAGGGAAAACTCGTTGGGACCGATGCCGCAGTACCGTTCTGGTGGGAGATACCCGGCCAGCCGGTAGATCTCTCGAGCGACGGCAATACGGCGATCGTCGGCGGTTCGACGGCCGGCGGAGGCGTGGCGGCTGCGTGGATCTTCACAAGAACCGGTGACACCTGGAGTCAGCAGGGAGACAAACTCACAGGGACCGGGGCCGCAGACGCCGACACGATCCACTGGTGGGCCAAAGGAGTCTCAGTCGCCATCTCGGGCGATGGGAATACGGCGGTCATGGGTGTCCCTTTCGATAACCGCGAGGTAGGGGCGGCCTGGATTTTCGTAAGGTCCGGGATCACGTGGACGCAGCAGGGCGGGAAGCTGACTGCTCCCAATCCCGGTGCTCACCCGG
Source organism: Bacteroidota bacterium (assembly GCA_035292425.1). Classification (GTDB taxonomy): domain Bacteria; phylum Bacteroidota; class Ignavibacteria; order UBA10030; family SZUA-254; genus SZUA-254. The sequence goes on along the minus strand of DATDQD010000205.1, from coordinate 14,658 downwards.
GGCAGGGAGCGTCCGTCGACATCTCGGGTGACGGCAATACCGTCGTCATCGGAGCTCCCCGTTCCAATTTCGATGTCGGCGGAGCCTGGGTCTTCACCCGGACCGCGGGGCTCTGGACCCAGCAGGGGGGAAAGATTGTCGATGCTTTTCCATATGTATTCAATCAGGGTACCTCGGTAGCCATTGCGAACGACGGAAATACCGTTTTACTCGGGGCGCGTTATGATCGAGAGTGCGCCGTCGTTTTCAGGCGGAATGGAGCGACCTGGTTAAAGGACGGAGGAATGCTCCGCGGCACCGGCTCCCCGCATGACACCTGGCCGGGGGCGTCGGTAGCTCTTTCGGCCGACGGAAATCTTGCGGTTGTCGGGGGACAGACCGACGATAATATGGTCGGCTCCACCTGGAGCTTCGCCCGTGTGAACGGCCTCTGGCTGCAGAAAGGCGAAAAAATTCGGGATTCCTCGCTCACCGGACAACCCCGGCAGGGGTTTTCAGTTTCGGTCTCGGGAGATGGACGATCGATCGCGGTTGGAGCGTGCGACAACGTAATCGACCGTGGAGCATCCTTCTATTCCGACACGAATACTTACGAGGCGATCACCCGCACCCTACATTCGGGATGGAACATCGTCTCCGTTCCTCTCACGGTGCTGGACTATAGTCGGATCATTCTCTTCCCCTCGGCAGTTACGGCGGCCTACAGCTACGACGGGGCATACGCTACAGAGCTGAATCTGAGGAGTGGACCGGGGTATTGGCTCAAATATTCCGCCGAAGACACGGCCTACTCCTTCGGCCTCCCCAGGATCGCCGACACCATCGAAATCAGCGAGGGATGGAACATGATCGGTTCTCTGAGCCGTCCGATTCCGGCATCGGGCATTACCTCCATTCCCGGCGGAATCGAGTTATCGAACTTCTATGAATATCAGGGAGGCTATGTCGTAAGCCCGGTCATCGAGCCGGGGGCGGGATACTGGGTGAAGGCCTCACAGGCAGGACAGCTCATACTGGATGTTTCGTCATCGAATCATTCGGCGAACCGGGTCCGCATCGTCGATTCGGGTGAATCACCCCCGCCGCCGCCCGGCGATGCCGGAGGAGGGGGGCCGAAGACATTCACCCTTGAACGGAACTATCCTAATCCGTTCAATCCGATTACCCGGATCGGCTACAACCTGCCCCTAACAGCGTATGTCTCACTCTCAGTGTACACGGTGATTGGGCAGAAAGTAGCCGACCTCGTTCAGCGTGTGGAGGAACCGGGCCATAAGAGCGTCGTCTTTGACGGAACCGGTCTGCCGACGGGGGTATACATCTACCGGATCTCGGCCGGTCCGTTCACCGAGACACGCAGGATGATTCTACTCCAGTAGCTTCGACCGTCTACTCTGCGAGCGCTGTTGCTTCTTCGGAGACCGGGACGGGTTTGCCGTTCTTTTTCTGCGTCCGCTCTTTCCGCTTGTAGTTCTTCTCCACCGGCGGAGAGTGGTCCGCGGGATTCTCTTCGACGTCGGGGTATGTGAAGATCTCGTACTTGTAGTTTCGGAGGATGATGTTCTTCCCCGCCCTCCCGAGGACGTACTGCGGCAGGATTGGTATCTTTCCGCCGCCGCCGGGCGCGTCGATGACATACGACGGGATGGCCAGCCCCGAGGTGTGACCGCGGAGCTTGTCCATGATCTCCAGGCCCTTGCTCACCGGTGTCCGGAAGTAGTTCGTGCCCTTCGTGATATCCGCCTGGTAGAGATAGTAGGGCCTGACGCGCATCGTGAGGAGCTTGCGCATGAGTTCCACCATGACGTTCGCATCATCGTTCACGCCTTTCATGAGCACCGCCTGGTTGCCCACCGGTATACCGGCGTCGGCGAGCATCTCGCAGGCGCGCTTCGCCTCCAGCGTGCACTCCCAGGGGTGGTTGAAGTGCGTGTTGACGTAGATCGGGTGGTATTTTTTCAGCATCTTGCAGAGTTTCGCGGTAACCCGCTGGGGGAGAACGCACGGCATCTTCGTCCCCAGCCGGATGATCTCCACGTGGGGGATCTCCCTCAAGCCCTTGAGGACCCTCTCGAGGAGGTAATCGGTGAGCATCAGGGGATCGCCCCCCGAGAGGATGACGTCGCGGATCTGCGGGTTCTTCGCGATGTAATCGATCCCGTCCTGGATGTACTTCATGTTGATTTTACTGGAATCGCCGACCTTCCGCTTGCGCGTGCAGAAGCGGCAGTACATCGAGCACTGGCTTGTGGTGAGAAACAGCACGCGGTCGGGATAGCGGTGGACGATGCTCGGGACGGGGCTGTGCGAGTCCTCGGCGAGGGGGTCTTCCATGAGCCCGTCGTCGTCGAGTTCCCTCGCATCAGGGATGCACTGCAGCCAGATGGGGTCCCCCGGGTGCCTGATGAGGCTCAGGTAATAGGGGTTGATCCTCGTATGAAAGAGGGAGTTGAGTTTCTCCGCGAGATCGGGCTTGAAATCGAACCGTTCGACGAGGTCTTTCCCGCTGTCGACGCTCTGCCTGAGCATTTCCTGCCAAAGTTCCATGAAGTGCTATCCTTCGGTTGTGTGTGAAAAGTATTTCCCGTAGACGACGAGATCGTCCCCCTCGGCGTAGTAATTCCTGATGCGCGCCACTTCGGAATATCCGTTGCGCAGGTAAAACCTGTTGGTGCCGTCGTACGACGGCTTCGAGGAGGTTTCGGCGATCATCAGGGTCCCGCCCTTCCCCCTCACGAGTTTCTCTGCGTGCCCCAGGAGCGTCTTCCCGATCGCCATTCCATGATATTCCGGGTCGACCGCGATCCAGTAAAGGTCCCAGGTGCCGGCGGTCATCGGCGTGGGGCCGACGCAATAGTAACCGAGAACCTCATTCATCGCGCCTTCGGCGCCCTCAGCAATAGAGATGACATAGTCCTTCTGGTCGGGGTTGCCGAGGACCGCGTCGATGAGCTCCATCCCAATGCCGGTTTCCGCGCCGGAGAACACGCCGGTCCGCCGGAGGATCCCCTCGAGTGGCCCCCGGTCCGCGGCCGCGAGCGGCCGCACGGCGATCAGGATATCCGTTCCAGTGCGCATTCGACGATCCTGCCGATCAGTTGCTCAAAGCTGTATCCGTACGCCTTCCCCGCCCGCGCGAATCCCGCGTCGTCGGAGATGTCGGGATTCGGGTTCACCTCGAGGATGTAGGGAACGTTCTCGGGACTCAGGCGGAAATCCACCCTCGTGTAGTCGCGGCACCCCACGAGTGTGTATGCGGCCAGGGCCATCTCCCGAACGTTCGCGGCGACGTCGGCCGGGAGGTCCGCCGGGCAGACCCCCTTCGTGTGCTCGTACTCGTCCGATCCCTTCAGCCACTTGGCGTTGTAACTGATGATCCTGGGGTACTGTTTCGGAAGCGTGGACATGTCGATTTCCGAGATGGGGAACACCGTCGGTTTCTTGTTCCCCAGGATGCCGACGTTCAGTTCTCTGCCGTCGATATACTCCTCCACCAGCGCCGCCTGGTCGAATTGCTCGTAGATATGCCGGACCTTTCGTTTCAGTTCCGCGATCGAGCGGACGATCGACTTGGAGTCGATCCCGATGCTGGCGTCTTCATGGGCCGGTTTGACGATCAGCGGGAATGTGAGCGAGGGATCGACGGTGAACTTCAGGGGGCTGTCGATGAGCTGGTACCGGGGCGTGTTCAGGCCGTGGTAGAGGAGCATTTCCTTGACCCGGACCTTGTTCAGCGCCGTCCCGAGGACGAGGGGTTCCGACCCGGTGTACGGTATGCCCATCAGTTCGAAGATACCCACGGCGTGCATCTCATGGATCGATTCGTTCCCGACGCTCTCGCAGAGGTTGAAGATCACGTCCGGCCGTGACTCGTGGAGGTGCCTGACGAACCGGACGATGTCGGCGTTCACGTTGAAAATCGACGGCTTGTATCCCTGGCTCTGAAGCGCCCTGGAGATGTCCTCCATTTCGCCGAGCACGCCCACCTCCGAGAGGTCCACCACTTCGACCGGTCCCCCGCTCGTCCCCGGTCCCCCGATCTGAAGGACCCCGTTCTCGGAGACATACTGGCGCTTGATGCCCCAGCCGTTCAGGGGTTCATTATAGACTATGCAGACGTGTATCTTCTTATTCATGCGGTCAGCTTATAGAGTTGTGAAAACGGGGGCGGATGCGGAGGCCAGCCCGTGACGGATGGCCGCAAACCCGAGTGCGGACTGAATGAGGGCGTTGTAGGATATGCCTGCCGCGCGGGCCGCCTTGGGCAGACAGGAATTGTCCACAGGGTTCGGCAGGATCCCCGGCAACGGGTTCACTTCTATGATATGCGGACGGCCGCTGCCGTCCAGTCGGACGTCGATCCTGCTCCAGTCCCGGCACCGGAGGAGGCGGTACGCGCGCGAACAAATGCCCGTGATCTCCCCGAGGAGCGCCGGTTCGAGGGGGGCCGGACAGTCGAAAATCCGGAGGGGATTGTCGGACCGGTCCCAGATCCACTTCGCCTCGTAGGAATAGATATGGTTCACTCCCGGGGGGAGCGAGTCGAACCTGATTTCAACCGCGGGGAGCACGCGCAGGTCGGGGGCGTTCCCGAGGATCCCGACGGTGAATTCCCGCCCGGGGAGGAATTCCTCCACGAGCGCCGGCTGGTGGTATTCGTACAGGACTTTCACGACAGCCGCGCCGAGCTCCTTCTTGTCCCTGACCAGCGAGGAGTTGAAAATCCCCCTGCTGGACCCCTCGTGGAGCGGCTTGACCATCGCCGGCAGCTTCACGCCGGCATCGGCAAGGTCCGTCATCGTTTCGAAGACGCTGAAGCGGGCCGTGGGAACCCCGTAGTGGCTCAGGATCTCCTTGGTGCGCGATTTATCGAGGCAGAGAGATAGAGTGACCGGATCGGACCCGCTGTACGGGATCCGGAGCATGTCGAGCATTGCCGGGACCTGGGCCTCGCGGGAGACTCCGTTCAGTCCCTCGGCGATGTTGAAAACGATATCGGGGCGGATTCGCCTGACGGTGTCGTAGAAATTCTCGTCGGCTTCGATGAGCGTGACGCGGTGGACTTCGGCGAGCGCGGCCCGCACGGCCTCGATGGTCTCAGGCGTATCCCACTCGGCAAACCGGTCGTCCGAACGTGAAGGGGAAAGTGATAGGGTGTCGAAAGATTCCGGGGGGGGTGCCGCCGCATCGTTGGCGGCCGGAGGCTCTGCGAATTCGGGGGTGATTGAATTTTGAACCGCGCCTTCCTTCTTCTGATTGTACGTTAACGCGACGTGGAGCGGATTGATTCGCGAAGGAAGATCTAACAAGTTACTCGTGAATTCCTCTCGTGATGTTGAACAAAACAATGTAACAAAGAACGCGATGAATCAGTGACACGTAAATATAATGAATTTACAATCTTTGTCAAGGGAAAAATGAGTTTCGACGCGTTCAACCGGCCGGAGAATGCCGCGTTGATCATCGGTGAACATCGGACGACGTCGTCCGACGCCGCTCAGCCGCTCTCGGTCAGCGGCACCAGCTCCTTCATCTCCCTTCCGACGACTTCACGCAGGTGCCGGTGTCCGGAGAGACGGAGATGCGGATCGCGTTCGACCGTCGAGACGGCATCGGCGCGCGCAAGGTCGAGAAGTTCCTGGTCCGTGAGGAGATCGGCGATCCGAAGTCGCGGCAGACCGCTCTGCTTTGTCCCGAAAAATTCTCCCGGACCCCTTAATTTCAGGTCATTTTCAGCAATTTTAAAGCCATCGTTGGTGTCGCGCATAATCTGAAGACGCCGCACAGCGATGAGCGTGTCGTCAGGTTCGCCCTCATCGGGAAGAAGGCTTGCGCTCTGCGATATCCTCGCGCGCATCCAGTCGGGAGCCATCAGGATGGCGTACGACTGGCTGCTCCCCCTTCCGACCCGCCCCCGGAGCTGGTGGAGCTGCGACAGTCCGAACCGTTCCGCGTGTTCGACGAGCATGACAGTGGCATTGGGGATGTCGATGCCCACCTCGATCACCGTCGTCGCGACGAGGATCCTGATGGCGCCCTCCTTGAACGCCGCCATCACGGCGTCGCGCTCCCCGGCGGGCATCTTTCCGTGCACCAGACCGGTAGAAATTTCCGGAAATACCTCCTTGCGGAGCCGCCCGAAGGAGGCGGTCGCCGCCTTCAGGTCGATTTTCTCAGACTCGTCCACCAGCGGATAGACGATATAGACCTGCCTACCCTCCGAAAGCTGTCCGCGGAGGAAGGAATAGACGGCGGGCCTTTCCTTTTCGAACCTCAGGGAAGTGACGATCTTCTTCCTCTCGGGCGGAAGCTCCCTGATCACCGACACGTCGAGGTCCCCGTAGAGCGTCATCGAGAGAGTCCTCGGGATGGGGGTCGCCGTCATCACCAGAAGATCGGTCTGCGGCTCCCCTGCGGCGGCGCTTCCCTGCCTCAGCGCGAGCCGCTGGGACACTCCGAACCGGTGTTGTTCGTCGATGACGGCCAGGCCCATCCTTCCGAACCGGACCCCCTCCTGGATGAGCGCGTGTGTGCCGACGTAAATGCCCGGCTCCCCCGACCCGATCCACCGGACGATGGCCTCCCTCTCCTTCCCCTTCGTCCCCCCGGTCAGGAGACGGACGCTGACCCCGAGGGGGGCGCAGTAACCGGAAATCGTCCTGTGATGCTGTTCCGCCAGGATCTCTGTGGGGGCCATGAAGACGGCCTGGCAGCCGTTGTCGACCGCGATGAGCGCCGCCGTCAGCGCGACGACCGTTTTCCCGCTGCCGACGTCCCCCTGGAGCAGGCGGTTCATGGGCCGGGGCTCCCGCATGTCCCGGGTAATTTCATTGATGACCGAAACCTGCCCCGCCGTGAGCGTAAACGGCAAAGAGTCTACCAGCGACCTTGCGAGCCGGCTCCCGATCCTGAAGGCGATTCCGGGAGGACCGGACTTCACCGAGTTCCGCCGCATCGCCAGGAGCAGCTGCATCATGTAGAGTTCCTCGTACTTCAGCCTCCTGCGGGCGACATCGAGCGCCTCGTATGATTGGGGGAAGTGGATCGACTCGAGAGCGGCGGAGATTCCAGCGAGCCCCCTCGACGCAAGCACCGGCGCCGGAAGGATCTCGGGGACATGGGGAAGGAATTGCGTGACGACCTCGCGCATGATCTTCCGGAGGCCCCGGACATGGAGCTGGACGCCGCGGAGCTCTTTCGTTGAGCCGTATTTCGGGATGATCCCGCCCGTGTGGAGGAAACCCTCCGGGCCGGAGCCGTCCTCCCCTCCCGAGGAGAGCCGGTCGATCATCGGGTGGACGATCTGGATCTGGTTCCGGAAGCGGGTCACCCTTCCCGACGCGGCCAGCAGGTCCCCCGCGGCGAAGGCCCGCTTGAGGAAATTGATCCCCTCGAAAAAGATGAGCTGCAGAAAACCGGTTCCGTCTTCCAGGACGATCACGAGCCGCTGGCGGGGGGGTCTTCCGAGGAGTTCCACCGTCCGGACGGTGCCGAGCGTCGAACGGAGCGCCCCGGCCCTGTCGCCATAATCATGAGAGCGCAGCGCGCCGATCGTTTCGACCCGCCCGAGATCGAGGTAACCGTAAGGGTAATAATAGAGAAGGTCCCGGACGGTGGCAATGCCGTGACCGGCGAGGACTTCCGCGCGTTTCGGTCCGATTCCCTTCAGGAAGCGGACGGGAGTATACAAGAGTTCGGGGGATTTCACCGTCGGCTCGGGGGGGGAGACGGCGGCTCTACCGCTCCTCCCTTGTGTCGCGCGTCATCAGCTCGGCGGTCGCCAGGATCGGGTCCTTCCCCTCGAAGATCACCCGGTAGACCTCGTTCACGATCGGCAGTTCCACGCGCAGTTTCTTCCCGAGATCGTAGACCGAACGGGTCGTGGCGACGCCCTCCGCGACCATGACCATTTCCGAAAGGATCTCCGGGAGCTTCCTCCCCTTCCCGATCTCTTCCCCCACATGCCTGTTCCGGGAATGCCGGCTCAGGCAGGTGGCGATCAGGTCGCCGATGCCGGAGAGGCCGGCGAAGGTCTGGGGGAGGGCACCAATTTTTATTCCGAGCCGGGAGATCTCCGCCGTGGCCCTCGTCAGGATCGCCGCCTTTGTGTTGTCACCGAATCCCGCGCCGTCGGCGATGCCGGCGCCGATCGCGATGACGTTTTTCATCGAGCCCGCGAGCTCCACCCCCCTGATGTCCTCGCTCGTATAGATGCGGAACCAGGGTGTGAGAAAATTCTTCTGCACCATGAGCGCGGCGTCCCGCCCGGTCGACGCGGCGACGACGGCCGTGGGAATCTGCCTGCTGACTTCCTCTGCGAAACTGGGCCCGGAGAGGGTCACGATGTTATCGCCCGGGAGACGCGGAAGGGTGTCGCGAAGCACCTCGGAGACCGTCATGAGCGTATCGTTCTCGATCCCCTTCGCGACGTTGACGAAAACGGTCTTTCGGAAATCGAGGTCCCTCAGGGATGCGGCGGTCGCGCGGAGGAACTGCGACGGGATCGCGGCGACGATCATCTCGGCGCCGCCGGCGGCATTCAGGATGTGCGACGTGATCTCGACGCCGGGGGGAATGGCGATGCCCGGCAACAGACGCCTGTTTTCACGGACGGAGACGATTTCCCGCGCGTGCTCCGGGCGGTGGGCCCACAGGGTTACACTATGGTTGTTCTGAGAGAGGAGGACGGCCAGCGTGGTGCCCCAACTGCCCGCTCCGAGAACCGTTATGCGCATGGGGGTCCGTGATCACCCGCGAGGACACGCGGCCCGGGGGGTCAGATCCGATGCCTGCGGAATTTGCCGAGAAGTGATTGTGCCGTCAGCCGGTTCTCGGTCCCCGCCATCAACCGCCGGATATTCTCCCGGTGAGTATAGACGAGGAGAAGCGAGATGCCGATCGTGAAGAAAATCAGCGTGTTGTATCCCTGCAGCTCGGCATGGAAAATGTTGTGCCTGAGGAGCATGGCCAGTGGGAGCGAAAGAGCCGCGCTCAGGGACCCCAGGGAAACGTAACGGGAGACGATGAAGACCACGATGAAGACCCCGAGGGCGACCAGCATTTCGATCGTGGCGAGGCTGACGAGGACCCCTCCGGCGGTGGCGATACCCTTTCCTCCCCTGAATCCGCTGAACGCGGTCCAGATGTGCCCCATGATGGCCGCGCAGCCGGCGATGATCTGAATGACGGTGATATCATCGAACGGGGTCCTGTTTTCAAAGGGGATCGGTCCGTACATGAGATTGGGGATCACCTGTGTCGCCGCGTATCCCTTGAGAATATCGATTAAAATGACGAGGACACCAGCCCTCCATCCCAGGACCCGGGCGACGTTCGTTCCCCCCGCGTTTCCGCTGCCATGGTTGCGGATATCGATGCCATGTGTCAGTCTGGAAACGATGATGCTGGTCGGTATCGAACCGACGATATAGCTTAAAAGAACAATCAGACCGAGTGAAATCATGAAGATTTCCCAGTATTTATAATAATATCAACTACAAAGATAAAAAGAATATCAAAAACAATCAATACGGCGTGTGACCGTATTCTTCCCGTTTCAGTATAATTTCCGCAATTTCAATGTCTTCGGGTGTGGTGATCTTGATATTCCGGTAGGATCCTTCTATGATGACAACCTGGCATCCTATCCGCTCCACCAGGCTTACGTCGTCGGTACCGCGAAATCCGTCGGAAACGGCCCGTTCCATCGCCTCCACAAGAATCTCCGTCCTGAACGCCTGAGGGGTCTGGGCGAGCCAGCAGGAGCTTCTATCGGGCGTCCTGAGATATCCACCGGTCCGCTCTTCCAGCTTCACGGTGTCCTTCGGCCGGACGGCCGTTACCGCGGTGCCCGACGAGTATGCCGACTCCACGACCCTCCCGATGAGGTCTTCCTCCACGAAGGGTCGGGCGGCGTCATGGACGACGACGACTCCCGTCCCGATCCGGACGATCGCCGAGAGGGCCAGCCGTACGGAATCCTGCCGCTCCTCTCCGCCCGGGACGATCTTCCGCACCTTGGCGATCCCGGCGCCCCCGATGAGCTCCTCGACCATCGCCTGGTCTCCGGGCCTCAGGGCGAGGACGACGTCGTCCACGACCCCCGCCTGCTCGAATTTCCTGAGCGTCCGGAGGAGGATCGGGACGCCCCCGAGGGGCATCAGGACCTTGGAGAGCGATGCGCCCATCCTCGTCCCGCCGCCGGCGGCGGGGATGATGGCGCAGACCTTTTTGCCGCCGATCATCGCGGGTCAGACGATGATCATCGCGTCGCCGTAACTGTAAAACCTCCACTTTTCCTTGATCGCCTTCTTGTACGCCTTCATGAGGAAATCCCGCCCGGCGAAGGCCGACGCGAGCATCAGGAGGGTCGACTCGGGCATGTGGAAGTTCGTAATCAGACTGTCCGCGATCTTGAATGCGTACGGCGGGAAGATGAACTTGTCGGTCCACCCGCGGTTCACCTTCAGGTGCCCGGTCGTGGTCACGCTCGATTCGACGGCCCGGGCCGTGCTGGTGCCCACGACGAAGACCCTCCCCTTGTGGTCGATGGTTCGGTTCACGATGTCCACCGTCGACTGCGGGATCTCGTAGTACTCGGAGTCCATCTTGTGCTTCGAGAGGTCCTCCACTTCGACCGGCCTGAACGACCCGAGGCCGAGGTGGAGCGTCACGGGGGCGAACCTCACCCCCTTCTGCTCCATGGAGGCGACCAGCCTCCTGGTGAAGTGCAGCGAGGCGGTGGGGGCGGCCACCGAGCCGATATTTTTTGCGAAGATGGTCTGGTACGATTCCTTGTCCTCTTCCACCGGGTTCCGCTTGATGTAATACGGCAGGGGAGTCATCCCGATCCGCTCGATGATCTTGAACAGGTCGGTCTTGGTGTTGAACCTCACGGTCCTCCCCCTCGACGTGGTGTTGTCGATCACCTCGCACCAGATCTTCCCGTCGTCGAAGTAAATCTTGTTCCCGATTCTGACCTTCCTGGCCGGGTCGACGATGACGTCCCAGATGCCCTCCTCCTTGTTCAGCTCACGGAGGAGGAACACCTCGATCTTCGCGTTGGTCTTTTCCTTCTTCCCGAACAGGCGGGCGGAAAAAACCTTCGTCTCGTTGATCACGACGCAATCGCCTTTTTTCATGAAGCCCGCGATGTCCGAGAATTTCTTCACGTCGAGCGATTCGTCGGCCCTGTTCAGAACCATCAACCTGGCGCTGTCCCTCGGCTTGGCGGGGTAACTCGCAATGAGGTTGCGGGGTAACGGGTACCTGAAGTCTGACAGTTTCATGTGCTCTCTCCGCTTCTGGTGTGTGCTTGTCGATCCCTCCGGGGGGGGCGCTATTTCCGTCTGTTCCGCCGCGGCGATTTCTTCCGCGCGGCGTTCCGGGCGAGGAGCCCGGCTTGCGCGGCCGCCAGCCGCGCGATCGGTATGCGGTAGGGCGAACAGCTCACGTAATCGAGGTCCAGTTCGGCGCAGAATTTCACCGACTTCGGTTCGCCGCCGTGTTCCCCGCAGATGCCGATTTTTATTGCGCGGTTCACCGATCTCCCCTTCTCCACCGCGAGCCTCATCAGGGCGCCGACGCCGCCCCGGTCGATCGTCTGGAACGGGTCCTCCTCGAGGATCCCGCGCTCGACGTACTGCGGCAGGAAAGTCCCCGCGTCGTCCCGCGACAGCCCGAGCGTCGTCTGCGTCAGGTCGTTGGTGCCGAAGGAGAAAAATTCCGCCACGCCCGCGATCTCGTCGGCGGTGACCGCCGCCCGCGGGAGTTCGATCATGGTGCCGACCAGGTACCGGACTTTCACGCCCTTCTCGCGGAACACCTCCGCCGCCACGCTCCTCACGATCTCCTCCTGCTTTTTCAGCTCGGTCACGAAGCCCACCAGGGGGATCATGACCTCGGGCCGGACGTCGATGCCCTGCAGTCTGGCGTCGCATGCCGCCTCGAAGATCGCCCGGCTCTGCATCTCGGTGATTTCGGGGAAGATGATGCCGAGGCGGCACCCGCGGTTGCCCAGCATCGGGTTGAACTCCCTGAGCTGTTCGATCCGCTGCGCCACCTTCTCGGGGGCGACCCCCAGTTTCCCGGCGACCGCCGCGATCCCCTTGGCGTCGTGCGGGAGAAATTCGTGGAGCGGGGGGTCGAGCGTCCGGATCGTGACCGGCCGTTCGCCCATCACGCGGAAGATCCCCAGGAAGTCGTTCCTCTGCATCGGAAGGAGCTTCGCCAGGGCCTTCCTCCGTCCCGCCTCGTCGTCGGCCAGGATCATTTCCCTGACCGCGTCGATCCTGTCCCCGTCGAAGAACATGTGTTCGGTGCGGCAGAGTCCGATCCCCTCCGCGCCGAACGCGATCGCCGTCTCGCACTGGTCGGGCTGGTCGGCGTTGGTCCTGATCCTGAGGGTGCGGAACGAGTCTGACCATTTCATCAGCCGTGTGTAGGTCGCGTAGCTCTCCGACGTGCGCGCCGACCGGTCGTTGTCCACCAGGACCCGGACGATGTCGGACGAACGGGTCGTCAACGCTCCGCTCAGGACCTCACCGGTCGAACCGTCGATGGAGATGGCATCCCCCTCCCGGATGATCTTCCCGTTCACCCTCATCTCCCTCCTGGCGTAATCGATTTCGATGGCCCCGCACCCTGCGACGCATACCTTGCCCATCTGCCGGGCCACGAGGGCCGCGTGCGAAGTCATCCCGCCGCGGGCGGTGAGGATCCCCTCCGAGGCGTCCATTCCCCTGATGTCCTCCGGCGACGTCTCGATCCGGACCAGGATCACCCGCTCCCCCTTCGCCTTCCACTCCTCGGCCCTGGGCGCCGAGAAGACGATCTTGCCGGTCGCCGCGCCGGGTCCCGCGTTCAGGCCCTTCGCCAGGAAGCTCCCGCCCTTCAGGGCCGCCGCCTTCTCCTTCGGGTCGAAGACGGGCCGGAGGAGCTGGTTGAGCTGTTCGGGATCGATGCGCAGCAGGGCCTCCTCCCGCGTGATCAGTTTCTCCTTCACCATGTCGACGGCGATCCGGACCGCGGCGAAGCCGGTCCGTTTCCCGGCCCTGGTCTGCAGCATGTAGAGCTTCCCCTGCTCGATGGTGAACTCGACGTCCTGCATGTCCCGGTACCGGCGTTCAAGGATCTTCCGGACTTTCAGGAGCTGGGCGTGAATCCGGGGGTATTTCTTCGCGAGCGCGGAGATCGGCAGGGGGGTCCTGGTCCCGGCCACGACGTCCTCTCCCTGGGCGTTATAGAGAAACTCGCCGTAGAACTCGTCCCTGCCCGTCGATGGGTCGCGGGTGAACGCCACGCCGGTCCCCGATTCTTCGCCGAGGTTTCCGAACACCATCGCCTGGACGTTGACCGCCGTCCCCCAGTGGGCGGGGATGTTGTTGAGTTTCCGGTAGGCGATGGCCCTGTCGTTCATCCAGGAACCGAAGACGGCCCCGATCGCCCCCCGGAGCTGTGCTTCAGGGGCCTGCGGAAACGGAACGCCGAGCTTGTCGAGAATCAGTTTCTTGAAGATCGCGACGAGCTCCCTCAGGTCCCCGGCCGTAAGGTCGGTGTCGGACACCGCGCCCCGGCGCTCCTTGAGCGCTTCGATCACGAGCTCGAACGGGTCGCGGTCATGTTCGTCCGCCGGCTTGAGACCCATCACCACGTCGCCGTACATCTGGACGAGCCGGCGATAGGAATCGTAGGCGAAACGGGCGTTTCCCGTCGTGCGGATCACTCCGTCGACCGTGGCGTCGTTCATGCCGAGGTTCAGGATGGTGTCCATCATGCCGGGCATGGACGCCCTCGCCCCGGAACGGACCGAGACGAGGAGCGGGTTCGACGGGTCGCCGAACTTTTTCCCGGTCAGTTTTTCCACGCCGCGCATCGCCCGGTCGATCCCGGCCGCGAGCCCGGACGGATATTTTTTCCTGTTGGCGTAATAATACGTGCAGACTTCGGTTGAAATGGTGAACCCCGGGGGCACCGGCAGTCCGATGTTCGTCATTTCGGCGAGGTTGGCTCCCTTTCCACCCAGCAGGCTTTTCATGTCGGCGCCGCCGTCGGCCTTTTTCCCGCCGAAGGAGTAGACATATTTCTGCTTCATACGCGAATTCGGTCGAATGTTTTATTTCGTCGTCAGTGAGTTAAAGAAAAACTTCCGCAATCCCCCGGAGAGGGGCGTTCCGCCCATCCTTTCCGGATGCCACTGCACCAGGATCGCGTGGACGACGCCGCCGGTGCCGGCCAGCTCGAGCGCCTCGACCACCCCGTCATCCGAGAGGGCGGCGAGCGTCAGGCCGGCGCCGATGCGGTCGACCGCCTGGTGATGGCTCGACATCACCCATCCCCCGTCCACCCCCAGGTGGCGCGCGAGGGCGCTGCCCGCCTCGAGGCGCACCTCGTGCCGGCATTTCACCCCGTTCACCGTCCGGTGGGGCCGGCGTCCGGCTTCTTCCAGGTCGGTGATCAACGTGCCGCCCAGGACCACGTTCACGAGCTGCATCCCCCTGCAGATCCCGAGGATCGGGATCGCCCGGTCGAGGGAGATCTTCACGAGGTCCCGCTCGAACGTGTCCCGTTCAACCGAAATTTCGCAGAGCGTTTGATGGTTTCCGTTCCCCCCGTACATGGAGGGGTCCACGTCTCCCCCGCCCGTGAGGACGAGGGCGT
>DATDQD010000204.1:0-8343 GCA_035292425.1 Bacteroidota bacterium | reverse complement strand
GGTGTGAAGATCCGTGTTCCAAAGGAACGAGTAGGGCGCCGAGTAGTCGGGACCGCCGATGGGGTAACCGTCGAGGAGGAACTGCACACGGCTTACGTCGACGTTGTCCGAGGCCGAAGCCTCGACCGTCACATTGCCGGTCAATGAATCGCCATCGGCCGGCGTCACGAATGCGACCGATGGTGCGACAGTGTCCGGCTCAGGAGACGGCGGTGTGACCTCGACAAGATGCTTACGCAGCTGGTGCGTGAGCCAATTGCGCTCGATATTCGGATACGAGGAGGCGGGGAATTTTCCCGTGCCGAGGTATGCCTCGCTCAGGTCCCAGACCATCATGCCGCCTATACCAAGCTCCCTCACGAGTTCGATATGATGGAAGAGCGTCGAGTCTTCCCCCGGGCCCCCGGCATAACTGATGAAACGGTCGTCGGGGCTGCCCGGCTTGTCGATGCTCAGAAAGTACGCCTTGGAGGTGTCGTCCCAGTGTTTGATCGCCGCCGATGCGGTGTCCAGGTACTGTTTGTAGAAGTCGTCGAACTTGTAGTCCGCCCTGAAGGAGGGGACCGTGACCCAGGTCTGGCGGGGCCACGTTGCGCCGCCGGTCGACGTCCCGTCGCCTCCGCTGGCCATGCCGGCCATGAAGTCGATGCCGAGCACGATTTTTTCAGCCGGGAGCCCGGCGCCGGTCAGCTGGAGTGCCTGTCGCTGGGCGGTGGCCATCTCCTGTCCGCCCCCCGGAATGCGGTCCACGATGACGTTGTCGATGCGTGAATAGGGGGCATAGTCGAAGTAGACCATCCTGGTCCAGCTGCCAATCTTGTCGTAGGCCATGACCATGATGAAATCGAGATACGGCGTGATCCTCTTCCACGCGTTCGATTGTCCGCTCCCGTTGCCCGGATTGATGTCCGCGGTCTGGGTGGGCCGCTTCGTCGGATCCCAGACGGCATTCATCGTCTGGAACGAATCGTGAAGGGTGCGGATCACCGGGAAAAGGTTGGCGCTGTCGCTCACGCTGAACGGCTCCCAGTCCCAATCGATGCCGTCATAGCCGTAGGTGCGCATGGCCGACAGGATCGTGTTGATGGCCGTCGCCCTGTTCGCCGGGGACAACGCCTTGGTGAGGTAACCGTCCGAGTTCCTTCCACCGATGCAGAGCAGGGCCGGCTTCCCGGCGGCGTGAATCCGGTCGTTGAGGGGTTGGCGGCGGGAGGTCACGATGTTGTTCCACCTCATCGCGCTTCCGGTGGTGTCCAGCCCGGCGGCGAACGAGATGTAATGCGTCATGATGCTGAAGTCGATGCTGTCGACCGGCATGGCCCCGTAGTTGCCATTGGTTCTGGAGCCCATATGCACCTCCCAGGCGGGGACCTGAACGGCGACGATCATCGGAAGGTCTCCCGGGAGAGGGTCGTCGAGCTGTGGTACATCCTCAGCCCTGGTGACGACAGGAAAGAGGAGACTGAGAAGGAAGAGGCATGCGGAGATGGGTGTAAGAACGACGTGGTTCATGATGGCTCCGATGTATGGCAAAAAACGTGCCTTAGAAAATGATGTGTTGGCTCTAAGGCGGTCGTTGAAGGTTTGTGATCAATATACAGATGTCGCAGATTCACCCGACATTTCTCAGAGCTTGATTTTTCCCTCACGCACCGCTATATTCAAAGTGTTCAATAGTAATCAACTAAATTGAATTAATCAACTACCATCAACTCCAACAATTCAGTGGTTATGCAAACGAAAACTATGGTCAACCGCCTCCCGCTCACAAAGGCACGCATCAACCTTGGCGCACTTATCCGGCGTGTCCACAACAACAAAGAGCATTTCATTCTCGAGAAGGACGGTATTCCCGTTGCTGCTCTCCTGGACGTGGACGAATACGAGGATTACCTCGATATGCAGGATCCTGGGCTCAAGCAGCGGATCAAAGAAGGACACAAAGAGTACCGCCAGGGCAAGCTCACTGAGGATATCGACACCTTCCTTGCCAGCCTCAAGGCGAAACCAAAAAAGTGTGCGACTAAGTAAGCCGTCTGTGCTATGCCGCCAGTCTTTTGTCTTCTCCCCTCAACACGTTTCAAGCGCGATTTCGAAGAGATACACAAGAATAACCGCGACATCGTCCGGAAGATCGAGCCGCTCAAGACGATCTTACTTCACGATCCATACAACCGGAGCCGCCGGTACGATATCATTGGCGATGACGTCATCTTGTACTCATTCAAGCATCGTAAAGGGGCATATTGACGCGTAGGCCCACACTATCTGCTCGTATGGCAACAACCATCGTCTTTGCAAATCAAAAAGGAGGCATCGGCAAAACCGGTTTGTGCCTCCATACTGCGGGCGCGCTTGTGGACGCAGGAATATATAAACCCGCGTTGCTGAAATCGGCAAGGAGGTGGGGAAACCTCTTGATCCCGGGGTGGGGAAAGATGTTAAGACTACCGGGGGGATCATTTTGAGACTGACCGGGGAATACTTTTGAAACTTGACAGTTGAATGACCGATACCCCGTATTGCCGCAGTTTGAAAGCGTTTGAATTTTCGTGAAGCATAAATTCGGAGAAAGTGACGCGGAGGGGGATTGATACTCACGGCGGGATACCGTATATTCACGGTATCATTTTTCTCGACCCACAGTCAACCCTCGTGGCGTCTCGGGGGATCTGGAGATGCAACGTCAGAAAATGAATCGGCAGGTCCGCGCGGCGGATACCGGTGATGACCGGCAACAAAGTGTCGATCGCCACTTTTCGACAAGCGCCGGCTGGTGGCAAAGCGTCTATGATCTTGATGACCTCCCCGGAGCGATATACCGGCATCGGAGGGGGGTTGTGCTTGAGACGGTCGGTCGCCTCGAGCTTGCGGAGGGTGCGCACATCCTGGACGTGGGTTGCGGCGCGGGCTTGACCGCCATCGCGCTCGCATCGCGGGGATTTACCGTCGAAGCGTTGGACACTGTCCCCGATATGCTGTCGCTCGCCCGCGCAAACGCGGCTGCGGCCGATGTGTCGGATCGTGTGATCACGGGGATGGGCGATATTCATCATTTGCGGTATCCCGACGGCACGTTCGATTGCGTCATCGCCATGGGGGTGCTCCCGTGGATCGATTCGCCGGAAATCGCCATCAGGGAGATGGGCCGGGTGGTCAAACCGGGCGGGGCGGTCATCATGACCGCCGATAACCGCTGGCGCCTCAGCTCCATCATCGACCCCCGGTTCAACCCGGTTTTTGCGTCGCTGAAGCGTTGGATGGCCCGTTTCCTGGACGCATCGGGAGTCAGGAAGGGCGCGGAGAATGGGGTGTGGGTGAAAATGCACTCCCGTCGGGAAATCGACCGTTAAGTGGCGGGGGAACGACTCATTCGTGTGTCCGGTGTTACAGTAGGATTCGGCCCGTTTTCATTTCTTGGGAAGGTCCTGCTGCCCGAGGGCCCCGGTATCCGCCTCCACCTGAGGTTGCAGGCGCTTGCAGATCGGAATATTCCCTGCCTGCGATCGACGGGTGCGCATTACATACTCGTCGCGAGGAAATCCGGGGATCGCGTTCGGGAACAGACCACCTGAACCTCAAGAACGCAGGGGGATATATGTCCACGAGGAAAGCAGCGTCAAAGTCCGGTCGCCTTCACACCGCGGATTACCTGAAGCTGATCGGAGTGAGAGATCTTCATCCCGCGACGAGTCCGTTTGACCCGGGATACGACCTTCTGACGCTCGAGAGCCACCTTGAGCAGAGCTCCCATCTCATGTCGATTTTGAAAATCTCCATGGCGTGCTGGATGATCGCCAACGAGAAGGTCTCCCGGAGAAAAATTGCCGCCGCGAAGAAATACAAAGTCCCGACCACGACGGGCGGCGGTCCTTTTGAAATCGCCGTTCAGCAGGGCAGACTGCCCGAATATCTCGACCTCTGCGCGGATATGGGCGTGACGCGCATCGAATGCGGTGAAGGATTTACCGATATGACGTTGAAACCCCGCGACGTGCTCCGCATGGCGAACACGAGGGGATTGCAGGTGCAGTTCGAGCTTGGAAAGAAGCATGAAGGTGCGTTCACGAAGGACGCGGTCGATGGGTTGATTGACCAGGGGAGGCGCTGGCTCGACGCCGGTGCGGTTCAACTGGTCGTCGAGGCTCGGGAGAGCGCCAAAGGCGTCGGCCTGTTCGATGACGACGGGAATTTCAACGGCGCGTTCGCCGACCGGTTCGTGAAGGAGTTCGGTCACGGGACTGCCCTGTTCGAGGCCCCGAATAAACCGAGTCAGTTCGCCCTGTTGGATCACTTCGGCGGCGAAGTCCACCTGTGTAACGTGCGGTTGGAAGAAGTCCTCAGGGTGGAGATCTACAGGCGCGGTTTGCATTCGGACGCGTTCGAAAAAGAGAACCTCCGGCCGCGGGTTCCGCCGTCCATCCGCCGTAATTCACGCCGATCAACGGGGGGACGATGACCGTGAGGGAGGGAACGGCTGTCATCGATTGTTTTCCGGAGAGCGTCCGTCGCTACCGCGAGGGCTACGCGGTTGTCTCCATTGATGTCATTCGAGCGACGACGACGGCGGTCACCGCGGTCGCCCGGGGGAGAAGGTGTTTCCCGGTTCCTTCCATCGAAATGGCTGTTCCGCTCGCGGCACGTCTCGATCATCCCCTCCTCGTCGGGGAACTCGGCGGCAATATGCCGTACGGATTCGATATGAACAACAGCCCTGCGGAGATCGATCATCGCGACGATATCATGCGGCCGATGATTTTGCTCTCATCCTCGGGAACCCAGCTTATCCACAACGCAACGGACTGTGACGCCGCCTATGTCGCGTGCTTGAGAAACTACGCCGCGACCGTGGCCCATCTCGTCGACCGCCATAAACACGTGGCGATCATCGGTGCCGGAACGAGGGGTGAGTTCCGGGAGGAGGACCAGATGTGCTGCGCGTGGATAGCGGAAGGGCTCATCCACGCCGGGTACAAGGCGGAAGACGAGAAAACGGTTGAAATCGTCCGCCGCTGGAGTGGAGCGCCGCCGGACGCCTGCGCGAAGGGGAACAGCGCCGAGTATCTCCGGAAGAGCGGCCAGGTCCGGGACCTCGATTTCATCCTCGGGCATGTCAACGACCTCGACTCGGCGTTCATGATGAAACACGGCGAGGTCACCCGGATCCCGATTTCCGAATGATCGGGCCGTCGTGATCACGATCCCGGACACCGATACTCCGGTGGTGGTGTTGAAACTGTACCACCACCTCGCGCTCGGCCTGGTCCGCAGCCTCGGGAGGATGGGCATACCGGTGTACGGCATCGAACATCACCGGCGGTCCCCGGGCATCAATTCACGGTACTGCCGTGAAAAGTTTTTCTGGAACATTGATGGATCGTCTCCTGAAGCAACCACGGAATTTCTTCTCCGGGTGGGTCGGAAGATCGGAAGGCGTTCGTTGCTCATCCACACCGCGGATGAGTCGGCGCAGTTGGTCGCCGATTACGCCGGCGTCCTGAAAGAGCGGTACATCTTCCCGTTGAAAACGCCGGAGCTTGTCCGGGCCCTCGTCAGCAAGAAGGAGATGTTCTTCCTCGCGAAGAAGCACGGCATCCCGACGGCTGAAACCCTGTTCCCGAACTGCCGTGATGACGTCTTCAGGTTTCTCGACACGGTGACGTTCCCCGTCATGCTCAAGGGGATCGACGGTCGGCTCTTGGAGGAACGGACCGGGAGGAAGATGGCCATCGTCCGTACGCGGGAGGAACTGATCGCCATGTACGATCAAATGGAGGATGCGGAACACCCCAACCTCATGCTGCAGGAATATATCCCGGGAGGGGATGATACCGTCTGGATGTTCAATGGTTATTTCAACGGGGATTCCGACTGCCTCTTCGGCATCACGGGCAAGAAGATCCGCCAGGCGCCGGTGTACATGGGGTACACCTCGCTGGGAATATGCCTTCACAATGAAACCGTCGATACGATGACGAGGGATTTCATGAAGCGCCTCGGGTACAGGGGCATCCTCGATATCGGATATCGTTACGACGCGCGCGACGGCAGATACAAGGTCCTGGATATCAATCCCCGGATCGGGGCGACGTTCAGACTTTTCGTGGGGGATGACGGAATGGACGTCGCGCGGGCGGAATACCTCGATCTCACGGGGCAGAAAGTCCCGGCGTCGAATATGCGTCAGGGACGGAAGTGGGTTGTTTTCGACCGGGACGTCATCTCCAGCGTCAGATATTACCGTGACGGGAAACTATCGATCGGGGAGTGGATACGGTCGTTCAGGGGGGTGGAGGAGACGGCCTACTACGCGAGCGATGATCCGATCCCGTTTTTCCTGATGATCTGGGGCCTGGTCCTGAAAATATTTAGAATGAACGGCAGTCGGTGACCGCGCCGGACGGCCTGGGAATGGCCGCG
Source organism: Bacteroidota bacterium (assembly GCA_035292425.1). Taxonomy (GTDB): domain Bacteria; phylum Bacteroidota; class Ignavibacteria; order UBA10030; family SZUA-254; genus SZUA-254. Next base: position 1,923 of record DATDQD010000204.1, on the reverse strand, counting down.
GGGCGGGTTTGGAGGACGCATATCCCTCAGAAAACCTTCTCCCTGCTGCGAGTTTCCAGATGATCTCCGCTCGATCGTACCTCTTGCTCCGGCCGACGGGGTTGCTTCTCACAAAAAAATCTCCTACAATTCCCTGCCCTCAGAGGCGACCTTATCGTCCCAATGAAGCGGAGATCCCTTGAGTCGTTATTCGGGATTTATTACTTACCCCAGGCACCTTCCGATCGAGGCCTCTATTGTGTCATAGCATCCTTCCGGCCCTGACGGTGTTGACGGTCTGCGCGTCAATCAGCGCGGTCGGGCAACCCGACTGGGTAAAGGCGGCCGCCTCCGCCCCGATAAACCCGGCCCCGGCCGCCGAAGCGACTGCCATTTCCTGAAAGTTCTTCGCCGTCGCGAACTTGATGCCGGGGAACTTCCGCGTGACGATCTGATCCAACCCCGGATACCCGCGCCTGGCGGAGTCCTTACCTCTGATATCTCTCCGAACATCCTGTCCGGGGAATAAGTATACTATTAAACAACCCCGCAACAGTCGACGGGTGTTTCGGTGAATTTAGAGTCTCTGGTACGCTGCTCCGCTCAGGAGCAATGGTCCTTGAAACCGTTCTTATGAAAGGGAGGCATCTCGTGCATACGCTCCGTTTGATTCTGGTTACCTGCTTTCTCTCGTTTCTCCACGCCCTCACGACTCACGCCCAATGGCCTGCCACGCCGTCGGACGAAATCGTTATTTCCAATGCGGGGGGCACCGAGGCCGAGCCGGCCATGGTCCCCGACGCCGACAACGGAACGGTCATTGCCTGGAAGACAAGCGACCCAAGCAGCTACCGCAGCACGCTCTATGTCCAGCGGATCGACAAGCTGGGAAACCCCCGCTGGGGAACCACCGGAATAGCAATTTGCGCCACTGTGTACCGGTATAGTCCATTCGCAATGACCGGTGATCTCGCCGGAGGCGCGTTCATCGTCTGGAGTGATGACAGGCTTTTGCCTCGCTACAAGCTCTTCGCCCAGCACATCGATTCAAACGGCGTCGCTCTGTGGCCGGCTGAGGGTGTCGCCGTGTCCGACACGGCACACACCTGGTCGGATCTTGAACCGCAAATTGTACGCGACGATTCCGGTGGCGTGTTCATCGTTTTTAATCGTACCGGCTTCGGTTACCGGTCAATCTCTGCGCAGCGCATGCGCAGCGATGGCACCCGGCGCTGGACCCCAGCCGACAAGGATGTGACGACCGGCGCACGGGATGACCGCCAACTGAAAATCGTTGAGGACGGAAGTGGTGTCGCGGTTGTGTGGAGAATTTCCGGGGTATCGTATCCTATTCTGGCACAACGAATCGACCAGGATGGAAACAATGTGTGGCTGACGCCGGTGACCGTTGCATCGCCGGGGACTCAGGGTGACTTCACGATCGCTCGCGGTGACTCGATCCCGGGGGGGATCAGCGGCATGGTCGCGGTCGCCTGGAGCAGCGACGGTACCAATAAGATCTATGCGCAGGCCATCGATACGGCAGGGACCCGACTGTGGGGGGCGGGACCCGTTGCGGTCTGCACGATCGCAGGGAATCATGTCCGGCCGAGGATCAAGCATGACCTGATGTATGAGGGCGACAGCGGCAGTTACTACATTGCCTGGGTTGACGGGAGGCGATCGGGCGTGAACAACGATATCAGGGCGCAACGCCTCAGCGCGGCGGGCGTCCCGCAGTGGACGACCGATGGGGTGCTCGTCAGCGACAAACCGAACCTGTTCTCGATTGCAAGCATCACCGGTTTGCCCGACGGGAGTGTCGTCATCGCATCGTATGACGGCCGTTCAGAGGGATCCGGACTTTACGCATACCGGATCGCCCGGGACAGCACACATCTCTGGGGCACGGCGGGCGTCCGCGTCAGTACGCGTACAGTTGTC
>DATDQD010000203.1:0-2639 GCA_035292425.1 Bacteroidota bacterium | reverse complement strand
ATCCCCGTCCTCCCCCAGTCGGAGAGAAGAAACGCCGCGCCGACGAGCGCGGCGACGATCGTCGTCAGCCTGATATCGTAGTTCTTGATGTGGCCGAGTTCGTGCGCCACGACCCCCTGGAGCTCCTCCCTGTTGAGGGTTTCGAGTAGTCCCTCGGTGACGGCGATGGCGCTGTGTTCCGGGTCCCTGCCGGTGGCGAACGCGTTGGGATCAGGATCCGGTATGATATAGACCCCGGGCCGGGGTATCCCGGACGCGATCACCATTTCGTCCACGACGTTATTGAGGACCTGGTAACGGGGATCGTTCGCGGGGACCGGGTAGGCGCGCGCCGAGGCGAGCACCGCCCTCGCTCCGCCGCGCAATCCCCAGGCCGCCGAGAAGGCGCCCACGCAGAGGGCGGCGATGGACGCGACGGGGTAACCGTAGGGGGCCCCGAAGAAACCGAGGGGGTCGTTCCCGAAAAAATACAGATCGAACCCGAACCCGAGGAATCCGAGGAAGAGGATGAAAACGACGATGACCCCGGCAGTCCTCCTCCTGTTCCGTTTCTGCTGCTCGTAGAGGTTCGGAAACGCCGCGAAGCGGACCTGCGTCACGTTATTTTCTCAACGAAAGGTCGACCCGGGGCACCGCCCGTTCGGCCTCGTTTGTCACGGCGAAGAGTTCCGCCCGTTTGAAGCTGAACATCGACGCGATGAGGTTTCCGGGGAAGACCTCCTGCGCGATGTTGAACCGCATCGAGATGTCATTGTAAAACTGCCGCGCAAATCCCACCTTGTTTTCGGTGCCGGTCAGCTCCTCCTGGAGCTGTTTCACATTCTCGTTCGCCTTCAGGTTCGGGTAATTTTCCATGAGCGCGAACAGCTTCGTCAGCACGCCCGTCAGTTCCCCCTCCCTGGCGGCGGCGTCGGCCACGCCGCGGGCGCTCACGGCGGCGTTTCTCGCCTCGATCACCTGCCGGAGGGTGTCCTGCTCGAACTCCATGTACCCCTTCACCGTGTCGACGAGGTTCGGAATCAGATCGTGCCGCCGTTTCAACTGGACGTCGATCTGTTTCCATCCGTTTTCGACCTGGTTTCTCAGCGTCACGAGCGAGTTGTACTTCGCCACGACCCAGATCGCCACGGCGGCCAGCAAACCCAGAACCAGAAACATGCCCATATGCTCTCCTGAAATAGATGTGAATGAAATCGCTGAAAATCTACGAAGATTCAGGGATGAAATCAATTTGACGGTGGACATGCCGATGTTGACATTCCTCGCGCATTTCTCTATATTTTTCCGGACTTTATACCGATTTACGAACGAAAAGGATGACGGGACAGGGATCAAGCCTACCGGAAGTCGTACTCGACCGAATCGCGGAAAAAAAGCGGGAAGCCCTCGAAGCTGAATTTCAGGCGCTCGAGGGACAGATCGATTCCGGTCTGGAGCGCCATCTCAGCGAATTCCGGGCCTACGTCGACGGCCAGATCGAGGGGAGAAAAAAAGAATCGGCCGCGGCCTCGGAGAAGGAGCTGAAGGAAATCCATTCCTTCGGGGAGGAGACGCTCCGCCGCCTCGAGGCGGAACTGCAGCGCCGGCGATCGGAGCGGCTCAAGGACGAGAAGCAGCGCCGCGAAGAGAGGATCCTGAAGGAAAAAGAGGAGGAGGAAGCAAAGAAACGACAGGCTGAGGAGGAGGCCAGGAAGAAACGGGCCGCCGCGGAGGATCCTGCCACGAAAGTCAGGACGATCCTGAAACAGGCCCAGGGCCACATGGATGCCGGCGACATTGATCTCGCCGTGAAATTGATCGCGGAAGGCCTGGAGATCGACGGCTTCAACACGGAACTGCTCGATCTCGATGCGAAGATCCGGGAGGCGATAGCGTCGGACACCTTCGCCGCTCCCGCGACGCCGGCGCCGGCGCCGGAAACGAAGGAAGAGAAGGAAAAAGGGAAACCGGCAAAACAAAAAGAGCCGAAGGCCAAACCCCCGAGGCAGCCGACCCCCCTGCACACTCCCGGCACGCCGGACCGGCGAAAATTTCCGGCCTGGGCGTTTACCGCCATCGCCGCTGTCCTCATCCTGGGCGCCGCCGTGATCGCCTACTTCGCGTACATGCCGAAAGCCCCCGAACGAAGCGTAACCCTGGTGGTGCTCCCCTGGACCGCGGCCTCAGACGACCGGGAAATGAAAGTGTTCACGGACGCTCTCCCCGAGGTCGTCGTCAGACTGCTTTCGACCACGCAGTCGGACGTCGGACTTCTCGGCTATGCCACGAGTTCGAATCTCGCGGCGACCGGATCCGATCCGGTATCGATGCTCGGCCGGCTTGGGTATTCCCATTTCCTGCGCGGAGAATTGACACGGAAGGACTCCCTTTTCAGTGTCCACGTAGAACTCTCCGACTCGGGCGGCGAGACGTTCTGGTCCAAAGATTATCAGACGGACATGACCGGGCTCGTGCTCATCCCCCATGACATCGCCCCCCGCCTGCGGGCCTATTTCGGCGACGCGACGGCCACCGGCGGCACGGCCGTTCAAATCAGGAATATCGAGGCGTACGTCCTCTACCTCAGGGGACTCAATGCCATGCGCACACCCGACCGGAGGGGCCTCGACCAGGCGATCAATGCGTTCAACCGTTCGCTC
>DATDQD010000202.1:0-12704 GCA_035292425.1 Bacteroidota bacterium | reverse complement strand
AGCGCAACAATTCCGATTATTTCGATATTTTCGCCCGGCGGATCGATGTCTCAGGCACTCCCCTGTGGACGACCGACGGCATCCCGATTTCCACCGCGGCTTCACACGACGAGTGGCCCTGCGTCACATCCGATGGAGCGGGAGGGGCATTCGTCGCATGGGGTGGAACAAACGCTTCCGTGCAGAGAATAGATGCCGCCGGCACGGTTCAGTGGGTGGCGGATGGGGTGAGTGTGGCCTCGGGCAGTGGAAAGTACGAAAACCGGTGGCCGAAACTCCTCAAGGATGATTCCGACGGCGTCTTCGTGGTCTGGCAACACGCGTCACTGGCCACTGGGTGGGATATCTATGTACAAAGGCTCAGCGGCTCCGGGAGTGCGTTGTGGACCCCCGGGGGGGTACCGATCGCGTTCGCGTCGGACTTTCAGGAAAAACCGTCTATCGTCAGCGATGGCGCCGGCGGCGCTGTCATCGCGTGGGAGGATCATCGTTCCGGATCGTGGGACATGTACGCACAGAGGATCGACAGTTCCGGGGTGGCCCTGTGGGCCGCCGGCGGAGTGGCGGTGTGTACCGCGGCGGGTGATCAACAGACCCCGTTCACTGGTACCCACGGCACCGTATCGGTCGTCGTTGTCGATGGCGCCGGTGGGGCGATCATCACCTGGCAGGACTGGAGGAGCGGAAGCTCGTCGGTGTATGCGCAACGGATAACGGGTTTGGGCGTGCCACAATGGGCCGCCGACGGCGTCCTGGTTTCGCCGGTGGGTGGTCAACAGAATCCCACCATCGCGAGCGACAATGAGGGAGGGGCAATCATCACCTGGGAGCGTGATGGCACGGGTAACGGAATCGATATCTTTGCCCAGAAGGTTGACGGGTCGGGTACAAGAATATGGGGCGATAACGGCGCGCCGGTCTCGACCGCTCCGTTCGACCAGGTCCGGCCAAGGATCACCACCGACGAGAGCGGCGAAGCCATCGTTACTTGGTATGATATGCGCACGGGGTCGGATGTCGATGCCGATATCTACATGCAAAAGGTCTCCGCCGCCGCCGAATCCGCACCCTTACCGAATAGCCCGGTTCTCACCTCGGTGATCGATGTACCGCATGATCAGGGAGGAGCCGTGACGCTGATCTGGACTGCCAGTCATCTGGATACGAATACGGCGATACTCCCATTTTACAGCATCTGGCGTTCAATCTCTGAATCACCCACAGCAGCACTTCCCGTCTATCCGGGCCCGGTCATAACCCCCACCTTCACGGGAACCGCAAAACGTATTACTGCCATCAACGGCGAGGAGTACGCCTGGGAGTGGATAGCCAATCAACCCGCCCATCGGTTTTCGAACTATTCATATACGGCACCCACGTTATTTGACTCCATGTCAACGACGTCCGGGACCCACTATTTTCTCGTCTCGGCACACACGGACGATTCCGACGTGTTTTTCGATTCAAATGTCCGCAGCGGCTACTCGGTGGACAACCTCTCACCGATACCACCCTCGGGACTGATGGCGACGATCGAACCCGGTCCGCAGGTGAAACTCATCTGGGACTTGCCTACCGACCCTGACGTGGAGTCGTATAGGGTATACCGTTCGATAAGCAGCGGATTCACGCCGGAGGAGGCGAATAAAATCGGCATAGCCGATGCGACGAACTACACCGACACGAGCCCTGTGGAGGGAGTGGCGAACTACTACCGGATCATCAGCGTAGATATCCATGAGAATGAAAGCGCTCCTTCGGGCGAGGCCGAGGCTTCGACGACGACGAACGAGGAGGAGGTTAACACACGCGTGCCTGATGCGTACTCATTAGAGCAGAATTATCCCAATCCGTTCAATCCGGTGACCACCATCCGATTTGCCATTCCCGCGCGGGGAGTAGTGATATTATCGGTGTTCAACACACTCGGGCAGGAAGTGGCCAGACTCGTGAACGGACTGCAGGAACCGGGATTCAGGACGCTATCATTCGACGGGGGAGCCCTGCCCAACGGAGTGTACTATTACATCCTGACCGCGGCGAACTTTTTCGATATGAAAAAGATGGTCCTGATGAAATAGGGATCGCATAAAGATACATCACACAGGGCCCTGGCCAGAGATGGCTGGGGCTTTGTGTCATAGTGCCGGGTAATTTTCAGCGGGTCGCAGGTTCGAGTCCTGCAGGGCTCACAAGTTTCCCCCTTCCCGCCGCAATTCCCAGTTCCATCCGTCTGAATTATTGCAGAAAGAATCCTGTCAGTCATCAGGCCTTTCAACAATTTTTATAAATTTTTGTGGGCGTCGGATTGCCGCATGCGGTGGAAATGCGGCGGGTTGACTTTCGGTGAATTCCGCCGTACCTTCCACCGAGGCGAATCCCATCCCGAATCCGGCCTCCCGCAAAGGGGCCAACATCATTACGGATTACCGTTCTTTTCAATCAGATAATCTATCCTCAGAATTGGAGGGGGGATCTATCAATTCCGCCTTGCCCACCTGGCCATTCGAGAAGCTGACCATGGTAACATCCTGTCTCACACGGCTCAATGGGAGTGGAAAAGAGTTTAGTTCACTACGGAAAACCGTCTTTTATCCTGAGCATTATTCGACAAAACGCTGACAAATTCAACTAATCTCGTTCTACTTACACTTCGGACGACAAGTGCCTGCTTTCCCATCAATGAAATAAATTTACACCTGAGGAGGTCTGATATGATGCGTCATATCCATGTTCGCCATTTCATACTGACAGCAGCACTACTGCCTCTGCTGGTTGTCCCTTCTCTGGCTCAATTCATTCAACAGGGAGATAAACTAGTAGGTACAGGTGGGGTTGATGGCCAGTTTCAAGGCTCTTCCGTCTCCCTATCAACCGACGGCAATACGGCCATTGTTGGTGGACCTCACGACAATAATCAGGTAGGGGCTGCATGGGTCTACACGAGAAGTGGCGGTGTCTGGACTCAACAGGGAAGTAAACTCGTGGGAACAGGTGGTGTCGGCTTTGCTGTACAGCATGGTATTTCCGTCTCCCTAGCAGCCGACGGTAATACGGCCATCGTAGGGGGGAATGGTGACAATGGTGGGAGAGGTGCGGCATGGGTTTACACCAGAAGCGGCGGTGTCTGGACTCAACAGGGGGGTAAACTGGTAGGGACAGGAGTAGTTGGATTTGCACAGCAAGGCTACTCAGTTTCGCTCTCAGCAGACGGCAACACGGCCATCGTGGGGGGAAATAGTGATAACTCTTACATGGGAGCAGCATGGGTCTTTACGAGAAGCGGAGGAGTATGGATGCAACAGGGAAGTAAACTGGTCGGTACAGGCGCTGTTGGGAATGCAAATCAAGGCCTTAGAGTCTCCATCTCGGCTGATGGCAATACAGCCATCCTGGGGGGGGTTGGCGATAATAGTTTTACGGGTGCCGCCTGGGTGTTCACCCGGAGCGGTGGTGTCTGGACTCAGCAGGGAAATAAACTGGTGGGAACGGGGGGTAGCGGAGTGTCGGGGCAAGGTATGTCAGTCTCCCTATCAGCCGACGGCTCTACTGCCATCGTGGGTGGGTATGCTGACAATCAAGGAACAGGTGCGGCATGGGTCTACACCAGGAGTGGCGGTGTCTGGACTCAACAGGGAAGCAAACTGGTGGGGACGGGCACTTTCATCGCAGGTTCACAACAGGGCTATTCGGTTTCTCTTTCGGCCGATGGCAACATGGCCATCGTGGGAGGGTTTTTTTATAATTCTGGCGAAGGAGCGGTGTGGGTGTACACCAGAAGCGGAGGTGTCTGGACACAGCTGGGAAGCAAGCTGGAAGGGACAGGCGCTGTCGGGGCTTCATATTTTGGGTATTCAATCTCTCTCTCGGCTGATGCCAGCACGGCATTAGTGGGGGGGTATTATGATAATCTCGATGTAGGAGCGGCGTGGGTTTTTCATATTGGTACTGATTCGGCGGGATTTGGAATCACTTCAATCACTGATGTTCCGAGTGACCAGGGTGGCAAGTTGTCGTTGGTCTGGTTGGCCATCCACCTCGATACGAACACCGTCACACTTCCCTATTACAGCATCTGGCGGTCAATCTCCCAGGTGCCGGAGGATTTCGTGCGTGCGAATCCGATGCCTGCCGTCAATCCTGATAATAATGAACCGGCTTATCGGACGACCGTCTTTGAAGGGGAAGAGTATGCCTGGGAATGGATAGCTAACCAACCTGCTCATCAGTTTACTCAGTATTCCTATATAGCTCCAACGCTGTTCGATTCGATGGACGGGAACGATGGGATGCATTACTTCCTGGTGTCTGCGCATACGAACGACCCGAATGTGTTCTATGACTCGAATATCGACAGCGGGTACTCTGTGGATAATCTTGCTCCAATGGCGCCAGCTGGTCTTATTGCGACTATTGGACCGGGAACCGAGGTAGTCCTGTCCTGGAACACGCCCAGTGAAACGGATGTTAAATCGTACCATGTTTATCGTTCAACGACGAGTGGATTTACTCCAGCTCCCGGAAATGAAATCGGGACTTCAATGACAACCGAGTTCGCGGACGATAGCCCAGTCGCGGGTGTTCCGGCATACTACCGGGTTATTGCCATTGATATCCATAACAACCAGAGCCCTCCTTCGGGTGAGACAGTGGCTGCACTGACCATAACCCGGTCGGTCAGCATTCAGGAAAAATGGAATATGATCTCCATACCATTAAAAGTGAGTGATTACACCTACACAATCCTTTTCACTACTGCTATTACAAGTGCCTTTTCCTATGATGGAGATTATAGTATTCACACCACGCTGGAAAATGGAAGGGGATATTGGATAAAGTTCTCTTCAGGGCAATCAGTGCCAATTGAAGGCCTTGAGCGAACAGAGGACACTATCGATGTTGCAGAAGGTTGGAATATGGTAGGGTCATTGAGCCATCCCATCTCGACATCGAATTTCGGTTCCATTCCAGGGGGAATTGTCACGTCGAATTTCTACGGGTATGGTAACGGGTACAACTCCAGCCCGACTCTCGAACCCGGGAAAGGGTATTGGGTCAAGGTGTCACGGGCAGGTCAGCTGGTCATGTCGAGCACGTCAGTGATGCCGGCTTCAAACCGCATTAGCATTGCGGACAATGGTGACCTCCCTCCACCTCCACCTGATGGAGTAAGTGTGAATGTTCCGGATGCGTATTCATTAGACCAGAACTACCCAAATCCGTTCAATCCCATAACGAGCATTAGATACTCGCTCCTAAATTCAGGTCATGTGACTATCAGCATATTTAATATGCTCGGGGAGGAGGTGGCCATCTTAGTAAACGATGAGCAGGAACCCGGGTATAAGACAGTCTCCTTCGATGCCAGCAACCTCCCCTCCGGTGTCTACACCTGCCGAATTACGGCGGGGACGTTCAGTGAGGTGAAGAAGATGTTGCTCGTCAAATGAGTGTCAAGCAAAGGCGCTGATGCTCTTGTTCTGTGAAAAGTCAGAACTACGGTAATAGCCTATCAGACGTATAGCAAGAGGCGGTCGTTAGCAGAAATGCGAAGCGATAAGCCGCCCGACAATGTAGCCTGAAACAGGGCGCTATGCGAAGGAGCGGGTTGCAACGAAAGTGAACTCAGATGTAGCCTCGTAAAGAGCATGACCAGAGAGAGACGAGCCCTTATTTGATGGGCGAAGTCAACAACGCTGGTTCGATAGATCGGGAAATGAGAACCAGTGTTCTCTCCGGGGTATCAGGGGTGACACGCTCCGAAAGACATCAGGGCAACTGGGGAGACCCTCGCCTCGGCCGGGTAACACCAGCAGGAGACAATGTCGATAAGGAAACGAAACGGCATTGACGACGAAGCCAAGGCGCCACTGTCCTAACAGTATGGAAACGGCTTGCAGAGATCCCGGGGTGGGCCCTGACGAACCGGCCCGGGGCACGCCGTCTGCTAAAAATCGTCGATATTTTTGTTCAAAGGTCGATTCCCGGGCGTTTTTCGCAAAGTAGCCCGACCGATATTTATTCTGGCTGGGCACTTTCTTTTTATTTCCATTCTTCCTATTATTTCACGGAGGCGCCAGTCACGGAAATGTTCAACCCGGTCAGGAGGTACACATGACTCACAAGACAGGACCTGAACCCACAACTCGCAAATCCAACCTATCGACCGACGCGAAGCAGCCCCATTCGCCCTTCAATCTCAACCTCCGCCTGCCGAAGAATAAAATCGCGTCAAAAACATTGAGCCGGAGCCATAAACACTGGACCTACAACCGGAGAATAAGCGGGTAAAGAACTAAATAGACAGTTCGTTTCTCATATTTTCTCACGGACGCCGCGCATCAGGCGGTGTCGCTTTCCTCATTCATCATCCATCAAGGTGGAGGTTATCATGAAAACTTTTCTACAAGCTGTTGCGGCATGCGTCCTGCTCGCGCTGGGCGCGGGCTACGCGTTCACCGGCGCCGGATCGCCATCTGGTACGGCGGTGATGGTCGCTTGCATAGCCCCCGATGCGGGCGGCACCGCCGACCTGCCGGCGGCCTGCGCGTATGAAGCGCCCACAGATGTCATGTACATCATCGACGGCCTCCCGCCCGGCTCTACCATCAGGTGCGTGTCGAGCTTCCAGGATATCGCCGGCGTTGTCCGTGCGCCGGGGGGGTCGCTCGGCGGCGAAACCGAAACGTTCACGGCGGCACTGAAACTCGAGATGACCGGGACGGGAGCCATGGCAGGGTTTTCCCGCTCGATCCCATTGGCGCCCATGAACTCCCGGATCGACGCCGCGCCGCGTGATACGGCAGCCACGGTCCAGAGTTTCGCTCTCGATTTTTTCCAGATGCAGGGACAAATGATCGGTGATCCCGATTTCGACCTGCTGCGGATTACAGCCGGGACCGGTTTCGGGATGCCCAGCCCGGGGCACACCACCCTGACCAAGCGCGCGGGCGGCGACTGGAACATTGACAGTTTCTTTGACATCACTTACCGCATCGATTTCGTCGGCGCGCCCGGCGGTTCCCTGGCGGGGATGTCGGGTTCCACGACTGCCACGATCCGCTGGCAGCAGGGAGTCACGGTCCCACCGGTGGCCGACACCTGTACCGCGCCCGATGCGGGCGGCACCGCCGACCTTCCGGCGCCCTGCCCGTATATTGCGCCTGTGGGACCCATGTACATCATTGATGGTCTTCCGCCCGGCACCACTCTCGAGTGTGAGCCGACATTCGCCGACTTCTCCTCAATTCTTCGTTCTCCCGGCGGATCGCTCGGCGGTGAAACCGAATCATTCGACGCGACATTATATATCGAGATGACCGGGACAGGACTCATGACGGGATATTCCCGGACGATCGCAGTGTCGCCAATGGCTTCCGTCATCCACGCCGCACCGCGCGATACCGGGGCGCCGGTCCAGAGTTTCGATCTCGATTTCTTCCAGATGTTTGGGCAAATGATCGGTGATCCCGATTTCGACCTCCTGCGAATCACGGCCGGGACCGATTTCTCTATGCCGAGTCCGGGACACACCACGTTGACGCAACTCGGCGGCGGCCTCTGGAACATCGACAGCTTCTTTGACATCACATACCGCATCGACTTCGTCGGGGCGCCCGGCGGTCCCCTGGCGGGGATGTCGGGTTCTACGACCGGGACGATCCGCTGGCAGCAGGGAGTCACGGTCCCGCCGCCGCTTGGCGATACCTGTACCGCCCCCGATGCGGGCGGCACAATCGACCATCCGGCGCCCTGCCCGTATATCGCGCCGGTGGGAACCATGGACATCGTGGACGGGCTCCCGCCCGGCACCACTCTCGAGTGCGACCCGACATTCACCGATTTCACTGGTATCATCCGCACACCGGGCGGGTCGCTCAGCGGCGAGATCGAGGAGTTCGACGCGACGTTGAACCTCCGGATGACCGGAACCGGCGGCATGGCAGGATATTCCCGGATGCTCGCAATAGCGCCAATGGCCTCCATCATCCACGCCGCACCGCGCGATACCGGGGCGCCGGTCCAGAGTTTCGATCTCGATTTTTACCAAATGTTTGGACAACTTCCCCCGGGGGATCCGGATTTCGACCTCCTGCGGATCACGGGCGGGACCAATTTCGGGATGCCCAGCCCGGGACACACCACCCTGACACGGCTCCCGGGCGGCGACTGGAACGTGGACAGTTTCTTCGACATCGAATACCGCATTGACTTCGTCGGGGCGCCCGGCGGCCCCCTGGCGGGGATGTCGGGTTCCACGACCGGCACGATCCGATGGCAGCAGGGCGTACCGATGGCGATATCCGATGATGCGATCAACATGATGTTTGCCGGCCTCATGCCGCAAGGTACAATGGACGTGATCGACCGGCTCGTCGACGATCCGGCCCATTACCTGGCCCTCGCCGGAGAAAACCTCACCCCCACATTCGTCCTGCGCAACCTTACCGATTTACCCTTGCAGACGACCGTCCGATGTCGGATCGACGGGAACCTCGACAGCGGAGGAACCGAGACGGCATACGATGACAGCATGGTCGTCAACCTGCAGGGTCACGAACAGAAGACGTTCAGAATGGCCTCGTTCCAGTTCGACGAGTCAACGGGCGAGGGCGATTTTCTCATGAACTGGAGCAAAGGGGAGGGGACGCCAGTCGAGCCGGTGCCTCTCAGGAAGGGGAAATGCGGATTCCGGTGGCTCCGGGTCGAGGAGCTTCCTGGCGGAGGGTACAAGGTTTCGAAGGACATCGTAAACCGGAAAGACCACGACTGCCCTTTTACCATCGAGTTTTTCTGGGACGACAACGGCGCCAACTCCGGCATTAAACCGGGCAACTCGCTCGGTGGAGGGTCGGGGACTGTCGGCGCCGCGGGCGAAACCACAGTCGAGGTGGAGTGGCATCCCGCTCCCGGAAAGTACTGCGTCTTCGCAAAGACGACGATCCAGGGGAGGACTTTCATCGAGTCGCGAAACAACATCAAGGTGAAGAAGGAGCCGCCGCCCCCGCCCGTTCCGCCGCCGCCGCCACCGCCTCCTCCTCCCCCGCCGCCGATCTTACCGCCGTGGTCCGGGAAATGGTGGTATCTCCCGGTGCCGATCCTCCCCGACTCGTCGTGCACCGATACAATGCGGATCGTGCTCGTCTCCGACACCTCCGGTTGGCCGGGGATACTGTCAGCCGATACGGTGTATTACCCCTGTCCGGGCTCGCCCGCTGACACCGTCTGGCTGATCGTCTACGTTCCCGACACCGCGGCGTCGACGGACACGTCGAGGCATTCGGTCGTCCTGATCGATAAGGACGACAAGGTCGTGGGGTACTCGACCTACGAGCTCATGAAGATCGACGGAGCGCCGGGCACGATGTACCCGCAGGCGGTGTTGTCGTGGAACCTCATGTCGCTGCCGGTCAGGGTGCCGGACGGCAGTCTCGACTCGGTGTATCCGACCGCCATCTCCAATGCGTTTATGTTCGACGCAGGATACATCTCGTCCGATACCGTCTGGACCGGCACGGGATTCTGGCTGAAGTTCGATTCGGCCCAGACCGTGCCGTTGCCGGGAACGCTGAACATGGACGACACATCCGAGGTGAAGAAGGGATGGAACATCATCGGCTCGCTGAGCGACACCATCCCGACCGCTTCCCTCGGGCAGGATCCGCCGGGGATCGTGCTGTCGTTCTATTACTACTTCGATACCACGTACAAGGCCGCGACAAGGCTTGCCCCGGGAATGGGGTACTGGGTGAAGGTCTCCTCGGACGGCTCGCTGTATCACAAATACGGCGGCTGGCCGAAACAATCCGCGGACGCCACACCCGCCGGCATCCCCGACGGAATGAACTCGCTCACCGTGCGCGACGCGGCCGGACGGAACCAGACGCTCTACTTCGGCGCCACTACCGGGGCCGACCTGCATCTGGACCTCTTCGAACTGCCGCCCCTTCCGCCGGAGGGCACTTTCGACGCCAGGTTCGGCTCGCAACGGCTCGTCGAGGTGCACGCCGCGGATGCGGCGGGCCTGCGTCTGCCCATCCAGGTCCAATCGGGCGGGTCGGCGCTCACCGTCGGCTCCAGCATCAAGAGCGCGGCGATGGGGAGCTACGCTCTCGAATATTCTGTCGGAACCCGGATGAAGAGGGTTGACCTGGGCGGTGAGACGACCCTGCCGGTACCTGCCGGCTCGTCGCTCGCGCTCGTCGTGAACGGAAAGGGCACGATGCCGACCGAATACGCCGTCGCGCAGAACTATCCCAACCCGTTCAACCCGACGTCGAGGATCGACTTCGACCTTCCGGAGGAGGGGATGGTGACGATCGCGGTGTTCGACGTCCTCGGACAGGAGATCGCCAGGGTGCTCGACCGGAGGTCGTTCACGGCCGGCCGCCATTCGGCCACGATCGAAGGGGGTTCGTTCGCCACGGGCGTTTACTTCTACCGCCTCGAGGTGACCGACCCGGCGACCGGAGCGCTCAAATTCCAGAGCACCAGGAAGATGGCGCTGGTGAAGTAGAATGGAATCGGGCGTCCGGCGGCCGGCAACATAGAAACACAGCCGCCGGCCGGCCGTCGTCCAAACGCCGGATACACCGGATCGAAGGGAAGGAGGTCCTATCCCCCTTCCCTTTTTTTATACTTTTGGTGTATGATGCCGCCGGGCTGATGCGTCGCTCGAGGGAAGGGTGATCAATGGCGGAATCATGCTTGTCCTGTGAGAACGCCGTGAGATGGGCGGAGGCCGGCCGGGCGTCTTATCCATTCACCGACCTGACGACAGTAACTCCATCGACCTTCGGATCGATTGTTCGTCGACGAGCTGGTCCGTGACGAATTTATAAAGTATGCTCGAGATGAGGGTCTGGTATGGGATGCCTTCGCGTTGTGAGCGTTTTTTCAGCTCACCAAGCACCATTTCGGAAATGCGGATATTAACATTCCGGTTCTTCCGGATTTTATCCAACGATTCCTCGATACGTCTACGCTCTTTTTTTGTGACGGGTTTGTAGGTGTCTGCGGATTTTTCTATCGACCGCTCAAATCGGTCTAATTTGACTTTCATGGCTTGTGCGCTCTATAGATACGGTTGAACTTGCGACTTGGATAAACTGTCTTCAACACGATGTTGCCTCTCTCGTCTTCGATAAATGGAATTACGTGTATATAACCACGGAGTTTTAAAAGAAACAATTTTTGATCGGTATGTGACGGGTTCGTCACAATATCGATGTATTTCCCGTCAAGAATCATTCCCTCGACTTCCTCGAAAGATACTCCCCGCTCTATCTTCAATCGGGAGTTCTTTTGATCATCCCAAATGAAATCAATCATTAAAATATATGACGTTAAATATACAATGTCAAGTTACCTTCGATCGAAGATCTCCCAATCCTATCGCAACCTAATTCGCCCCAATGATGAATTCAATTCCTATCTCTCCCCCATTTCGGCTCCCAATTGACCGTCCCATTGATTTTCCCCCTCCATTGATCTATGTTGTACCCCAATCGTCATGGCACGGAAGAAAAAAGAGAAAAATGTCATCCGCCCGCGGGGGAGGGCGCCGGTCGTCCTGTACGGCCTCACGATCTTTTCGTCGGCGTTCCTCCTGTTCCAGGTCCAGCCGATCGTCGCGAAGTACATCCTCCCCTGGTACGGCGGGAGCCAGGCGGTCTGGTCGGTGAGCCTTCTCTTCTTCCAGGCGTTCCTGCTCCTCGGGTACCTCTATGCGCACCTCCTCCGGAAGCTCGGAAACCAGCGCCGCGAGACTGTCATCCATTGCGCGCTCCTGGCGGCCTCGCTCCTGCTGATGCCGATCATACCGGGCGATGCCTGGCGCGCGGCGGGCGGCACCGACCCCACGTGGCAGATCCTCGGCCTCCTTACGGCGACGCTCGGTCTGCCGTATCTGCTGATGGCCTCCACCAGCCCGCTCGTCCAGTCGTGGTATCCGAAATCCTTCGGCATGTCCACCTACCGGCTCTACGCGGTCTCGAACCTCGGCTCGCTTCTTGGTCTCGTCACCTATCCCTTCCTCGTGGAGCCGTCGATGACCCGCACCGCGCAGGCGGTGGCGTGGTCGTGGGGGATGGGAGGGTTCGCGATCCTTGCCGGGCTGTCCGCGGTCGCGTCGCTCCGGCCGGCCGGCGATCCGGATGTCGATCGTCCATCCAACCGCTCTATCGGCCGGGCGGAGGACGGCGAGCCGGCGCGGCGGCCCACCGACATGCGCGACCCGCATCGGATTGCCTTCTGGGTCCTCCTCCCGGCGCTCGCCTCGGTGCTGCTTCTCTCGACGACGAACAAGCTCGTCCAGGAGCTGGTGGCGGTCCCCTTCCTCTGGATTCTGCCGCTCACCGTCTACCTGCTCTCGTTCATCCTCACGTTCGACAGTTCGAGGTGGTACGATCGACGGGTGTTCCTCGGCCTCCTCGCCGGGTCGTTCGGGGGCGTGCTCTATTTTCTGATGCTGAGGGAAGATCCGCCGCTCCTCCTCTCGATCGCGTTCTACACGGCCGGGCTCTTCGCCGGTTGCATGGTCTGCCACGGCGAGCTCGTTCGGTTGAAGCCGCCACCGCGGCTACTGACGGCGTTCTACCTCTGCCTTGCGGCCGGAGGCGCCGTCGGCGGACTCTTCGTGGCCGTCATCGCGCCGGCCATTTTCAATGATTACACAGAATACCCGCTCGTCCTGGTCCTCATCC
>DATDQD010000201.1:0-9003 GCA_035292425.1 Bacteroidota bacterium | reverse complement strand
CACCGCCGCCACCCCCACCGCCGCCGCCTCCGGACACGATCGCCCCGTCGGTCGCGTTCGTGACGCCTGCTGATGGTGATTCGTTGATCGGCAGCGTGACGGTCGAGACCTCGGCTTCGGACAACGTCGGGGTGAGCCATGTGCAGTTCCTCCTCGGTGGTGTGGCACTCGCGAGTCCCGATTCTTCGGCGCCGTATTCCATCCTCTGGGACACCGATCTTCATCCTGATGGTGTCTATACGCTCTCGGCGGTTGCCTACGACACCACCGGCCTGCAGGGGAGTGCAAACATCACTCTCTACCTGACCTCGCCGCCGCCTCCGCCGCCGCCTCCGCCGGCCGCCGGAACGGTGAACATCTACGACGATCAACTCGTAGCGCCATGGATCAACGCGTCGTGGGGTGCGGTGAATACGTTCAATTCCACGGAGCGGGTCTTAGAGGGCACCTCTGCGATCAAGTCCGTACAGAACGCGTGGGGCGCGATCAGCGTCCACAACGGCAATTGGGGCGCCCCGGTCAACCTCAACACATCGGGATACGACTCGCTCAGGTTCGCGGTCTATCCGGAGACGACCGGTCTGTCACTGGCCGTCTCATTCGGAAACGACATCGGGGGGAGTTTTACCAGGGTGACAAGGTCCAATCTTCCCTCCAATACGTGGACGGTGATATCGATTCCCGTGGCCGCCCTGAATGCCAGCGGACAGGTTGTGCACAGACTGACCATCCAAAACTCTACCAGCGCGAGACGGACGTACCACGTGGACGAGGTGGAGCTCACCGTCAAGCCGGCCGGGACGGCATCATCGACGATGCTCCCGGGGACCGAGGCAGAATCGATGGTCCCGGAACGGTTTTCGCTGGCACAGAATTACCCGAACCCGTTCAATCCGGTCTCGATCATCAGGTACTCGTTGCCGACAGACGGTCATGTCCGCATCGCAATCTACAATATGGTCGGCCAGGAAGTGGCCGTATCAGTCGACCGCGACCAGGAAGCGGGCACCTGGGAGGTTGCATTCGACGCCGTATCGCTGCCGAGCGGAGTCTATACGTACAGGATCACCGCCGGGGCGTTCACCGACGCAAAGAAGATGGTGCTCATCAGATAGTATCAAACGGCTGGGGGACGGCAGGATGGCGCTATAAGACATCGATCGGCGGGACATACTCGATGCGTCGGAAGGCGCGGAAGAGGTGGTCGCTCGAAATGATGACCTGGGCGAAGCGGTGCTCTTCGAAATTGAACGCGAAGTCGATCCGCTCCTCGTCACCGGACCAGCGGCCCGGACTCCTCCACCGATCAGTGATTGTCCGGAATCGCACCTGGAGAGGGGGTATTCATCAACGCATGGCTTCGTGACGAGTTGTGACCGCCATCCTTGCATCGGTGGCCAAATCTTCTTAAATTATCCCACCTTAATCGTTCACCATCCCGAAGTTCATGACACATCAACCACCTTCCAGGCCGTGTCCAAGGGGTGATGGAACGAGGGGAGGAGCGAATACACACACGCGGGAGTAATTCAGTGGTAGAATGTCAGCTTCCCAAGCTGAACGTCGCGGGTTCGAGTCCCGTCTCCCGCTCACCGCAGACAGAAAGGCCCTCTAAACGGGCAAAGCGGGCACATCCCCGGGGATCCGGTGACCCCCGTCACGTGACGTCCCCCCCATCAGGTTAAATTACAACCAATCCCCCGATCGCGGCCGCGCAGATGTCAACCCGCGCCGCACCGACTTCATCTTCGGCAGACAACGCGCTTGATGTTTCACCATGCAGACACTGTTTCGACTTTTCATTGAATATCAGACAGTCGCCATTTACACGGCGGCCATCCTCCTGATGGCGAGTGTCGTGCCGCTGACGGGGACAAAATTTCCTAAATTTCTTCTTTTGCTCATTTCTTCGCCATTCAATATCGTCGCGGCCTCTTTCGGAGTGTGGCGGAAGCATCTGATCTCCCTCGCGACGAAATCACGGAGACGGCCGGGGGAAGGCGATATCGGGCCCTCATCCCTCACCCGGTGGCTCATGCCCGTCATGCAGTGCCTACTTGTCCTCGGGGGAATTTTCATTCTCACGACAGGGGTCCTCTCCGGATACCGCGCCTCGCGTATGGACGGTAATGGCGGAGAGATAAAGGCGATGCTGGAAACGGAACTCCCAATCCTTGCCCGCGCTCTCCGCGACACCCGGACCAGAATCGAATCCCTCGACCGGGAATGGGCGGGCATCGGGGAGCGTCACGGCGGGGAAAACCGGGAGCGATTCATCACGGCGATCAATGCTATCGAAGCAGAGAACGCCCGGCTCGACAAATTCCTGTCGCTGGATCTTGAGACGGGTGAGGCGTTTTCCGATTTCAAGAATTCGCCCGCGGGGGTGGTTCCGACCGGAGATATCATCCGTACACTCGAATCCTTCCTTCCTTCGTTACAGCTGGCGGAGGGGAAGGGATCGTTCCTGGTCCGATACTTTGAAAATTGCCGCGTGCAGGAAGACCTGGCGCGGAAGATCAACGGTCCTCCCGATCCGCCGGTCCGGACCGATCGTCAACCCGACTACGAATCCCTCCGCAGGCTCGAGGCGGAATTGCCGCCGGCCATCGCCCGCATTGAATCGGATTTGAAAACTCC
The DNA here is from genome assembly GCA_035292425.1 of Bacteroidota bacterium. Lineage (GTDB taxonomy): Bacteria > Bacteroidota > Ignavibacteria > UBA10030 > SZUA-254 > SZUA-254. The sequence continues at coordinate 6,363 of DATDQD010000201.1, read as the reverse complement.
GGAGCCCGAACGGAGGTTTAACATCGCGGCCTTTCTTGAAGCGTTTTATCCGGCGCTGATCGTCTTCTGTGCGTTCATCCTGGCGATCGGGCACCTGATCGAGGTCATGAGCGTATCAGCGCCGGTGACCGCGGCACACTCCGACAATAAGGGCTCCGGCACGCTGATATGGGCTGAGTGAGAGCCCTCCATACTGTCATGGTCTGAGGGGCGGACGTCGCGGGTTCGAGGCCCGCCTCCCTCCCAGGCATGTATGACAAAAAAAGGCCCCGAGAAATCCAGGGGCCTTTTTCGTTTCGGACCGTCGTCCGTTCAGTTCTTCTGCATCTGCAGCACTTCGTCGAGGGTCCTCAGCAGTTTCTCGGCGGTGAATGGCTTCGCCAGGAATGCCTGCGTTATTTTGTGCCAGCCGTCGTTTTCCTTCTCTGTACTCACCAGGCCGCTGGTCACCACGATCTTTAACGCCGGGTTGATGGCCCTCAGCACCCGGATCGTTTCCCACCCGTCGCGCACCGGCATCATCATGTCGGTGATGACCAGGACGACGTCCTTGATGTTCCGCCTGTACACTTCTTCCGCCTCTTCGCCGTCCGCCGCGGTGAGGACTTTGTATCCGTAGGTTTCGAGCGTCCCCTTGGCGACCTGGCGGATCGCCGGTTCGTCGTCCACCAGCAGGATGGTCTCACCCTTCCCGGTCGGCAGCGACGGCGCGGCGTCCGATATTTTCCCCGTCGCCCCGTGGGGTACCGCCGGCAGATAGACGCAGAACGTGGAACCCACCACCTTTTCGCTGTACACGTTGATGAAGCCGCCGTGGCCCTTGATGATCCCGTTCACCGTGGACAGCCCGAGGCCGGTCCCCTTCCCCACGCCCTTGGTCGTGAAGAAGGGTTCGAATATTCTCATCATGGTGTCCTGCGACATCCCGATCCCGGTATCGGTGACGCTGACGACGATATGCGGCCCGGAGCGTTTCCCGGGCTCGAGCTGTGTTTCGTAGTTGTCGAGTTCGACGTTTTCGGCCGCGATCTTCAGCGTCCCGCCCTGCGGCATCGCATCCCGGGCGTTGACGCAGAGGTTCAGAAGCACCTGGTGGAGCTGCGTGGGATCGCCCGATACCGGCCAGAGCTCCTTCGGCACGTCGGTGTGGCACCCGATCGACTTCGGAAACGTCTCCCTGACGATGGTCTCCATCTCGCGGATCACGTGCCTGAGCTGGAGCTCCTCGTGCTTGCCTTCCGCCCCGCGGGCGAACATCAGCACCTGCTTCACGATGTCCGAACCCCGCTTCGCGCTCAGCTCCATGGTCGTGAGGAGGGTCCTGTCGTGTTCGTCGACCCTCTTGTCGCGGAGGATCTGGAGGGCCATGATGATGGGCGAGAGGACGTTGTTCAGGTCGTGCGCGATCCCGCTGGCGAGCGTGCCGAGACTTTCCATCCTCTGCGCGCGCAGGAACTGCTTCTCCAGCTTCACCTTCTCGGTGACGTCGGTGTTGATCATCATGATCGATTTTGGGAAGCCGTCGGCGTCGCTCACGAGCGTCCAGCGGCTCTGCATGATGACGGTCTTCTGCTCCCGCGAGATGTGATGCAGTTCGCCGGACCACTCCCCCTTTTCGAGGATGATGCGTGCCGCGTCCGACGATGTGTGGTCGGACTTGTCCTGCAGGAGCAGGTGGATGTTTTTCCCGACCGCCCCCGCGGCCGGCCAGCCGTAGGTCGATTCGGCGCTGCTGTTCCAGTAGGTGATGGTCCCGCCGACGTCCGTCACGATGATGACGTCCCGCGCCTTGTCGATGAGGGCCGCCTGTTCCTTGATCCTGTTCTCGGCGGTCTTCAGGCCGGTGATGTCCGTGAACACGGCGATGGTGCCGGTGAACCTCCCCCCGGTGAAGATGGGACTTCCGCCGACGAAGACCTCGACTCTCGTGCCGTCCTTGCGGAGCATCGGGACCTCGTAGTGATCGGCCACGCCTTTCTTCCGGCGTTCGTCCGCGGCCCGCACCATCTCCCTGCTCCCCGACGGCACCAGGACCGACCAGTGCTTTCCCACCAGCTCATCCTGCCCGTAACCGAGGAGTGTGGCGGCCGCAGGGTTCACATAGGTAATCTTCCCTTCGAGGTCCACGACGGACAGGCCCTCGACCATCGTGTGGACCAGGTTTTCGTGGAACTCCTTCAGTCCCCGGAGCTCATCCTGGGTTTCGATCCGCTCGATGATTTCCGAACGCAGCGTTTCGTTGGCGTTCCGAAGTTCGAGCGTCCGCTCGCTGACGCGCAGCTCGAGCTGGTCCCTCGCCGCGCGCAACTCCCTGGTGATGTCCCAGAGTTCCCGGGTGCGCTCCTCGACGACCGCCTCCAGCAACTTTTTCTGCGAGTGGATGGAATTGACCTTGGACCGGTAGGCGTAGTAGACGGCGGTGATCAGCAGGGAGAGCCCGATGAACTGGAACCAGCTCGTCCTCCAGAACGGGGGAATGATGGAAACGACGATGGAGAAACCTTCCTTGTTCCAGACGCCGTCGTTGTTCGAGCCCCTGAACCTGAACGTATAGACGCCCGGATCGAGGTTTGTATAACTCACCATCCGCCGCGTGCCGGAATACACCCAGTCGTTGTCGAAACCCTCCATGAAGTAAGCGTACTGGTTCCTCTCCGGGGCGGTGTAATCGGTGGCTGCGAACTCGAACGTGATGAAGTTTTCCGTATACGAAAGCTCGATCATCGGCACGCGGCCGGCCGGGGTCCAGACGGGCACCTCGCGGTCGAATTTCCTGAACGACGCGAGGACGAGGGCAGGCACCTTCGGGTTGTCCCGGACGGCCGCCGGATGGAACCTGTTCACGCCGTCGATGCCGCCGAAGAGCATGCCGCCGTCCGCGAGCCGGCAATAGGCGCCCCGGTTGAATTCATTGCTCTGCAGGCCGTCCGAAAAATCGTAATCCCGGAACGTGCCCTGGCCGGGGTCGAAGCGGGTGAGACCGACATTGGTGCTCAACCAGAGCGAACCGGCTTCGTCGGCCATCATGCCGTTGATCCGGCTGCTCTTGAGTTTGTCCGTCACGGATGCCGGAATGAAAGTCCCCGTCGTCGGGTCAAAGTTATAGAGCCCGCTCGCCGCGGTCCCGATCCAGATCCGGTCCGGCCGGTCCCCCAGGAGGGCCGTGACGGCATTCTGCCGCCGGTAGAGCTGGTCGTCGGTGATGACATAGCTTTCCGCCCACTGCGTTACGGGATCGAACCTGACCAGAGAACCGATCGATGTCCCCATCCAGACGGTGCCCGTGTAATCCTCGAAGAAAGCCGTTACGGAAAACTCGTCGCCGGGATTCCCGATCTTCCCCGCGAAATCGTACGCGGTGAATTTGCCCGTCGCGGGATCGAACCGGCTCACTCCGGCAGAGGTACCGATCCAGAGACCGTTATTCCCGTCGCGGTACAGCGTGTTGATGCGCCGCTTCCCTTCCGGGACCGTACCGTCGAAGGGATACCGGTACCTCCGGATTCTGCCCGTGGCCGTTTCGAGACTGTGGAGGCCTCCCTCCCCGGTCCCGATCCAGACGTTCCCGCGGACGCCCGCGACGATCGACGTCACGCGGTTGTCCGAGAGCCCCGTGGTGCGGCCCGGCGCCTGGCGGAACCAGGCGAGCGTCATCGACGCCGTGTCGTACCGGGCCAGCCCGTCCTCGGCCGTCCCGATCCAGATCCTTCCATCGGGCCCCTGCGCGAGGGCCGTCACGGAATAATTCTGCAGTTCGTTGACCTCGGCTGACCTGTTTCCCAGTATCCCGAATTTCAATTTTCCGCGACTGAGCTTCGACAGCCCGCTCCCCGCCGTCCCGAACCAGACCGTCCCGGACCGGTCTTCGTACAGACAGTTTACCCTGTTGTAGGTCAACCGATGATGGTGCGAAACACCGCTCCGGTAGGAGACGAATTCCCCGGTGTGAGTGTCAAAGGAATAGAGCGTCCTCTCCGCGGAAAGGACCCAGATCGTCCCGGCGCCGTCGCGCAGAATGTCGATGAAGTGACTCTGCGCATCGCCGTCCCGGGGTTCGGCCCTGTTCGCGTAGCGGATGAATCCGTCGAGGCCCGCGTCGTAATGATCGAGGCCGCGATGCGAACCGACCCACATCCCGCCCTTTCCGTCCGGCTCGAGAAAGGTGATGCGGTTCCCTGAAATCCGTGAAAATCCCGTTTCGGTCTCCGTGTACCGCCGGAGCGCGCCCGCGGCGACGTTGAGCAGGTAGAGACCGTTTTCCGTTCCGACCCAGATCCCGACCGTGTCAGTCTCCATCAGGGCCGTGATCTTCTGTGTGCCGAGACGGATGGCGGCAGGTCCCGACACGTCATAGGTCCGGAAGGTGCCTTTCTCAAGGTCATATTTTTTCAGCCCCGCGTCGGTCCCGAACCAGACGGAGCCTTCATGGTCTTCGTAGATGCAGTTGATGCCGGTGCCCGACTCCGGGGACCCGTTCGTGTCGACGTACCGGAAGGAGGTGAATGAATTGGCGGCCGCGTTGTACCGGTTCAATCCCCGCCGGGTCCCGACCCAGAACGAACCGCGGGAATCCTCGAACATGACGGTCACCTCGCCGCCGCTCCGGGCGTTCGGATCGGAGGGATCGTGGCGGAATTCCGAGAATTCGCCCGTGGATTTTTCGTACCTGGAGAGACCGCCGCCGGCAGTGGCTACCCAGATCCCCCCGCGGCTGTCTTCGTAGAGGGACCGGATGTCGTTGTCGGAGAGCGTCGTGGCGGGGCGCCCGGGGTCGTGCCTGAACACGACGAAATTGTAACCGTCGAAGCGGTTCAAACCGTCCATCGTCCCGAACCACATGAAACCTTCGCGGTCCTGGAGGACGGCCTGCACGGTGCTCTGGGAGAGACCGTGTTCAATCGTGAGGCGGTCGAAAGCGGGGATCTCCTCGTCCGCCCGCGCGGCGAGCGCGCCAAGCAGGAGACCGGCAACCAGCAGGACCGGCACGGCAGATGACCGTCTATTCACCGGGCTTCACCGCCCGGTTGATTGTTCGTCATTTTCAGCGCGACCCATCCGTTATAATGACCATCCGCCCCACTCCGGATTCGGCGGTTGAACGGCCTTATGTACGCATAGGGCGTGAATAATCCAATGTGCGGGGGTGCGTCATGTGAGGCAGGTCAAGCCGTTTCGCCCCGGGTTGGGGACAGGGGGAGAGCGGAGGGGAAATCCTGCCGAATTGAAGGTTTACGATTGTGACGCGGGATACGGATTGGCCGGCAGCGGGCTTTTTCTTATATTTTGAAGCGAAGGACGCTTAGCTCAGCTGGTTCAGAGCGTCGCCCTTACAAGGCGAAGGCCGCTGGTTCGATCCCAGCAGCGTCCACGATAGCCGCTCCGGTCTCCATCATCAGCATCAAACCCACCAGCAGACTGAGACACCCCGCACAGATCGACACGACGCGGGCCGTTCGCCCACCCGGGCCGATCCTCCCCAGGGGAATACTCACCAGGTATGTCGCGAGCGTCATCCCGAGAACGGATCCCGCCCCGAAGAGGGCGAGATAGACGATCCCCATCAGCCTGGTCGGTATCGACGGGAGGAGCACGAGGGTGAGGCCCGCGCTCCCCGCCAGCCCGTGGAACACGCCCACCAGGAGCGAGGTCTTCGGGGAACGGGGCCGTTTCAGTCGTACGATATGATGTCCCGCGGCGGGGTCGTGCGCGTGCAAAACGCCCCCTTCGTGCAGGTGGGGGTGGACGTGGAGCCGGCCGGCATGCTCGTGCGCGTGGAGGTGCAGGGTCCCCCCCTTCCGCAATCGCAGGAGGACGCGGAGGCCGAGCGCGATCAGCATCAGGCCGACGCCGAACTCGAGGACGAGAGATACCGCCGGGGGAAATTTGACGTCGAACAGAATAATGACGCCGCCGAGCCCCATCAGGGAGGCGGAGTGGCCCATCCCCCAGTACGTGCCGACGAGCGCCGACTTCCAGCGGTTCCGCTGGTTCGCAATCAGGGTCGTCACCGCGGCGAGGTGGTCGATGTCGAGCGAATGCTTCATCCCGAGGAGGAAGCCGAGGACGATAACCGGAAGACTGGTCTGTTCCATGCGTGGATGCTGGAAATGCGCTGTGGCCGGGTTCAATATAGACAATTTTTCAGTATCTTTACGCCGCCATGAGCGAGAATCCGACGATCGTCGAAGTCAGGAACCTGGACGTGCGGGGGGTGGAACCGTACCGCACCCTCCGGCGCCAGGCCGGCCATTTTCGCGAGGGCATTTTCGTCGCCGAGGGGGAAAAGGTCGTCCGCAGGCTGCTCGGCTCGGGGATCCCCGTCCGATCGATGCTGCTCACGCCCGAATGGTTCGGGACGTTGTT
>DATDQD010000200.1:0-5916 GCA_035292425.1 Bacteroidota bacterium | reverse complement strand
CGATCCGGCGGGTGAGGGGCGTGATTCCGACAGAGACCCCGAGGAGACGATCCGCCGCGTCGTGCGCGGATGCTACGCGATCATGAGGGACGACGGCGAACTGAGAAAAGTGAACGCCATGCCGCCTGAAGAACGGCCCGGATATTTCATCGGCCTGCGGAACAATTATCCCCTCCGGCGGGAGTTTCCGGCGACGTCGGTGGTCCGTTCGGATTCCCCGTCGTTTCCGGCGGCGGAACTTTCGAACATCGGTTTCCGCCTGGTATGATCCGATGACCGGTTTTTCCGCCCGGGTCCCCGGCCCATGACGCCGATTAAAACAATCGGTTTTCTCTCGGGAATCGTTGTCTTCCTCCTTTTGCACCTGCTCCCCACGTCCGGCTCCTTCATCGGGGCCGCCGCCGCGACGGTGGCGGAAACCGGGGCGTCGCTCAGCCCGGAACACCTCGCCCAATCGATGCAGTCCGTTTTCGCGCTGCTCCTGCTGATGGTCGTCTGGTGGTTCACCGAGGCGGTGCCGCTTCCGGTCACCGCGCTCCTCCCCGCCGTGCTTCTGCCCTTCCTCCACATCTCGGGTGTTTCCGGGGCTGACCTGTATCCCCTCACGCCCCCCAACGTCCTCCGGCATTATGCCAGCCCGGTCATCTTCCTCTTCCTTGGGGGATTCTTGCTGGCGGCCGCGATGCAGAAATGGAGGCTCGACCGGAGGTTCACGCTCTGGTTCCTCAGCAGGGGAAACATCGCCGGCGACTCGAGGAAGATCCTCCTCGGGATCATGAGCGCCACGGCATTCATTTCGATGTGGATCTCCAACACCGCCGCGGCGGCGATGATGATCCCGATCGGCCTGGGCCTCCTGTCGATGTTCGAGGCCGAACCGGGAAAGTCGCGGTACGGGACGGCCGTCATGCTCGGGATCGCGTGGTCCGCTTCAATCGGGGGGGTCGGGACGATCATCGGCACGCCGCCCAACGGCATCGCCCTCGGCATCCTCGACGCGACTTTCGGCGGCGATCCGTCGTACGATCCCATCTCGTTCCTGGACTGGATGAAGTTCGGTGTTCCCTACGTGGCGCTGATGCTCCCGGCGGCCTGGCTCCTGCTCCTGAAAACCCATCCTCCGGAAATCATCCGGCTCACCGGCGAACGGGAGCGCCTCATGAAAGAGTACGCGGCCCTCGGGCCGCTGTCGGGAGGAGAGAAGGGGACCCTCGGCGTGCTGGCCGCGGCGGTGGTCCTCTGGGTGAGCAACCCGTTCTGGGGCGCGATCCTGCCGGCGGCTCTCGGCGGCCGGCTGGAGTGGGTGGACGAATATTCCATCGGGCTGTTCTGCGGGGTGATGCTTTTCGTTTTGCCCGCCGGTTCGCGCGGGCGGGGGTTCCTCCTCGGCTGGGAGGACACGAAATTCGTGGACTGGGGCACGCTCATCCTTTTCGGCGGCGGCATCGCGCTCTCCGACGCGATGTTCAGATCGGGACTCGCCTCCTGGATCGTCCTTCCCGCCGTGGAAATGTTCGGGACGCTGTCGCCCCTGGCGCTCCTGCTGGTCGTGGTCTTCGTCATGGATTTTCTCTCCGAGGTCACCTCCAATACGGCCGTGACGTCGATGATGGTCCCGGTGGTCATCGGCATCGCGTCGCAGTCCGGGGTCGATCCGGTGATGATCGCCGTCGGGGCGGCAACGGCCGCGTCCATGGGATTCATGCTCCCCGTGGCGACCCCCCCGAACGCCCTGGTGTACGGCACGGGCCGCGTCCCCCTCAGGTCGATGATCAGGACCGGTATCATGCTCGATATCATCGGCGGGCTGATGACGGTTTTCGTGATTTTCGTCCTCGCCGACAGGCTGATTGGAATTTTCTGAAGCGGGGGGGATCCCCGCCGGAGCCCTGTGTATTCTTCAATAATTTTCCGTACAATTCACCGATCCGCCCACTGATTACTTTATCCCAGGAGGAACCCATGAAACCGGAATGGTCCAGAAGACACTGGCTGAGGAGCGTCGGCGCCGCGGTCACCGGCGGTATCGTCGCCGGCCCGTCGCTTGCCGATCTCGTCGCCCGGCCTGTCGTGATAACGCCCAATCCCGCTTTCCGTCCCCCCGACAGGCCGCTCACGGCGATCGTCTGCGGCGCGGGAAACCGGGGCAACACCTACTCGTCGTACGCGTTCAAGTATCCCGACGAATTGAAAATGGTGGGCGTCGCCGAACCGATCCAGCTCCGGAACGACCGCTTTGCGGCGAAGTACGGGATCGAGGACAAGCGCCGGTTCGTCACCTGGGAACATGTCTTCGACGTGCCGAAGTTCGCCGACGCCGTGTTCATCACCACCCCCGATCATCTTCACCACGGGCCCGCGATGGCGGCCCTGGCGATGGGGTACGACCTGATCCTCGAAAAACCGATAGCCCAGACCTGGCGGGAATGCTCGGAAATTCTTGACCTCGCGATGAAGAACGACCGCGTCGTCGCGGTCTGCCACGTCCTCCGGTATGCGCCCTACTTCCGCAAGATGAAGGAGGTCGCTGACTCCGGGGCCCTCGGCCGTATCATCAGCGTCCAGCACATGGAGCCGGTGGAGCACGTGCACATGTCGCACTCGTTCGTCCGCGGGAACTGGCGCCGCTCCGACGAATCGAATTTCATGCTCCTCGCGAAATCGTGCCACGACATGGACTTCCTCCGCTGGGTTATCGGCAGGCCGTGCAGGAAGACGGCGTCGTTCGGTTCGCTGAGCTGGTTTAAAGAAGAGAACGCTCCCGCCGGCAGTACGGCGCGCTGCACCGACGGCTGCCCGGTCGAGGCCGAGTGCCCGTACAGCGCCCTGAAGATTTACTATAAAAACCGGAGCTGGCTGGGTCATATGGACCTCCCGGCGGAGGGAGACAAGGGCCCGGCGATCATGGAACACCTGAAGAATGGACCGTACGGCCGGTGCGTCTACCGGTGTGACAACGACGTCGTGGATCACCAGACCGTCATCATGGAATTCGAAGACGACATCACGGTGAACTTCAGCATGGAGGCCCACACGAGCTACGGCGGCCGGCGGACCAGGATCATGGGCTCGATGGGCGATATCGTGGGCGACGAGGACGACCTCTACGTCGCGAATTTTAAAACCGGGGAAACCGCCCGCTGGAACACGAACGAGAATGCAACGATCTCTTCGGGACACGGGGGAGGGGACCACGGCCTCGTGCACGATTTCATCCAGGCATCCTCCCAGCACAAGCCCGAACTGCTCACCTCCACCATCGGCGCCTCGATGGAGAGCCACCTGATGGCGTTCCGCTCGGAGGAAAGCCGGAAGAACGGAAAGATCATGGAGGTGCGGATCTAAGCCCCGCGAGAGAGACCTGAGGGATTCCGCGCGTGTCCGGGGCATGCGGGCCGCGACCGCGGGGGGAGGGGGGGGAAGGGGGGACTTCTCACCCGGCGGTCACAGAGGCCTGATTTCCCCCGTCGGGATGCGGTGATCCAGATCGAAACCCAGCATCGCGTTCATCAGGACGGCCGTGGAAAATCGGCCGAGGTCTGCAGTCCTGATCTCTTCGGGATGAATGCGTCCTTCGTCCAGGAGCCGGGCCCTTGTCGTGCCCCGGAGGAGGGGGGAGGCCGGCGTCAGCCATTTCCCGCCGTCGAAGAAGGCGATGTTCGCGTACGACGTGTCGGTCACGAGTTCGTCCCTGACGATGAGAATATCGTCCGTCTTCACTCCCGCCAGAAGTAGTCCGATGCCGGACCTGTCAGCGTACTTGTGCGCGTACCCGAGTCCCGCGGCGTCGACGAGGGTCAGGGACCTGACCGTTTTCCGGACGTACGGCGTGAAGGTGACCCCGTCGATCCTCTCTCCGTATGTCACGCGGCACCTGAACTCACCCGCTCCCAGCCCGACCGGTATCGCGACCTCTTTCCCGAGATCGATGAAGTCCCCGGCGCCGAACAGTTCCAGCCGGCTGCTGTTCAGCCGGGCGTTATGGTATTCAAGGTGGCAGAGCCTCCTCCCGGCGACCCTGATCGTCTCAAAAAGCAGGGACATAGACCTTACCGACCATTTCGTCGTATTCCGATTCCGCGTCGCTCTGGGCGGTGATGCCGCCGCCGCTCCGGTAGTACATTCCTTCATTCGTGCGCTCGATGAACCTGATCATCACGCCGCTGTCGAGCGTCGTCCCGTCGAAGTATCCCGCGATCCCGGTGTAAAACCCCCTCGGCCCGGCCTCCACCCGCCGGATGATTTCAACCGTTTTCTTCTTCGGCGCACCGGTGACGGAACCTGCCGGCAGCATCGAGAAGAGGATGGTCCCGATCCGTTCCCGGTAATCGCCCGGCAGTCGCCCGGTGATCAGCGAGCTCACCTGCAGGATCTCCCCGCGGTTGGTGGAGATCCGGTCGATGTACCGGAAGCGCTCAACTTTCACGCCGGTCGAGACCATGTTCAGGTCGTTCCGAATCAGGTCGACGATCGTCGTGTGCTCGGCGAGTTCCTTCGGGTTTTCCATGATTGCGGCCTCGGCGTCCGGCGCTGAGGCGTCGATGGTCCCCTTCATCGGGCAGGACGAAATGACTCCGTCGGAAATCCGGACAAAGCGCTCGGGCGAAAAACAGACAAAGCGCCCCGGAAAGAGGAGACGGTATTTCGCCGGGCCGGCGTGGAAGATCTCCCCGAGGCCCAGGTCGGTTTCGATCCGGGTGGGAAATGTCAGGTTGAGCAAATAGGAATTGCCGTTCCCGAGTTCCGCCTGCACTGCGTCGAACGCGAGCCGGTAGTCGGCGAACGGAAGGGGGAATTTCCTGAACGTCAACGGCGTCTCCCGGGCCTGCTGGAGGCGGGCATTGGTCGCCCCGCCGATATCGTAGAGTATGCCCCGGTCCGATGCCCCGGACGGCGTGAGGACTTCCGGCGCTTCCATGTCGAAATCGATCACGAACAAAAAAGGTTCTCCCCGTCCGCCGAGGCGGTTCATCTCCCGGATGGCATCGTCTTTCTTGCTCATGTCGTGCAATTATGAGTAGATTGAAGGTACGACAAAGATCAATCGGGTTCAATCGCGCATGACCGGCGACGTCCTCGTCGTAGACAATTACGATTCGTTCACCTGCAACCTGACCGCCCTGATCGCGGAGACGGGGAGGGGGTTCTCCGTCGTGAAGAACGACAGGATCCCGGGGGAGGACGTCGGACGTTACAGCAGGGTGTTGATTTCGCCGGGGCCGGGCACACCGTTCGAAGCGGGCGCCGTGCGCGAACTCATCAGAACGCACGCCGCGACGAAGAGCATCCTCGGCGTCTGTCTCGGCCACCAGGCGATCGCCGGGGTCTTCGGCGGACGCCTCGTCAGGCTGCCCCGCCCGGATCACGGGGTCGGGCGGACCGTGACGATCAGGGACCGCGGATGTCACCTCTTCGACAACCTCCCTGATGAATTCAGCGCCGGCCTCTATCATTCCTGGACTGTCGCACCCGATCCGTTCCCGTCATGCCTGAAAATCACGGCTCTCTCGACCGACGGCGAGATCATGGCCCTGTCGCACAGGGAATATGACGTGCACGGGGTGCAATTCCACCCCGAGTCGGTCATGACGCCGCTCGGCCGGGAGATCCTCGCAAACTGGCTCCGCGACCGTTGAAGACGCTCCCCGCCGAATTCCTCTCCAGGGGCGATTTCATTCCCCAGCGTCTTCCACGCTGAATTCCGGGCCGGGCGGCCGCCTTCCGTCGTGGAGGATCATGAGGGCATCGTAGGCCATCCTGCTCCCCCGCTGGGCCGCCTTCCTGTAGAAGGCCACCGCCCGCGGGATGCTCGCCGGTAGTCCCCGGCCCCGTTCGTAACAGTATCCGAGCATCACCTGTGCCAAGACCGAGCCCTCCTTCCGCATCGCGATGAGCGTGTCGGTCACGGCGGGATCG
>DATDQD010000199.1:0-24217 GCA_035292425.1 Bacteroidota bacterium | reverse complement strand
GCCCCACGATCGGGGAAAACACCCTGGAGAGGAAAGCCTTTCAAATACCGAAACGCGGACGCTTACGCGCGAACCGAGGATACCCAAACGCCGGTGACCGTCGCCCTGGACTGAGGCGACTCCACCCCCTACCCGATTTACTTCTTTTCTCGTCGGATTCCGACGTTATCCCGCCGGTTCTTGTCCAAGATCACATCCCCGGATTCGTCGTCTCTTATCTTTCGAGTGTAGATTTCTCACCCGGCGCCCTGCTCGGGCGTGCCTTACACTCTATCGACCGGTCACTATGTATTACATCCAACACGTCGAAACGCTTTCGAGGGTGACGTTCTCCGCCCCCCTTTCCCTGAGCGACAGGGAAATACTCACGCCGGATGCGATTGAATTTCTGACCCGGCTCCACACGGCATTCGCAGACCGGCGGCGCAAGCTTCTCGCGCGGCGGTCACTCGTCCAGCACCGGATCGACATGGGGATTCTCCCCGGTTTCGACGAGTCGACGCGAAACATCAGGGAGGGTGTCTGGAGGGTCCGGACAGCCCCCGCCGACCTGATCGACCGGAGGGTGGAAATTACGGGCCCGGCCGGAAACGCAAAGATGGTGATCAACGGATTAAATTCCGGCGCCAATGTCTACATGGCTGATTTCGAGGATGCCCAGGCCCCCACCTGGATGGCCACGCTCGAGGGGCAGAGAAATCTGCGGGACGCCGTCCGCCGCGGATTGATCTACATATCACCCGAGGGGCAGAAATACACGCTCGGTCAGACGCTCGCAACACTCATGGTGCGGCCCCGCGGATGGCATCTCGTCGAGAAGCATTTTTGCGTCGATGGGGAGCCGATCGCGGCGTCCCTGTTCGATTTCGGGCTCTTCATGTTCCACAACGCCCGCGCTCTCCTCGACCACGGGTCCGGACCCTATTTCTATCTCCCGAAGCTGGAGAACCGGTTCGAGGCGGCGCTCTGGAACGACGCGTTCATCTTCGCCGAAGAGTACCTGGGATTTCCTCCCTGTTCGGTGCGGGCGACGGTCCTGATCGAAACCATCCTCGCGGCGTTCGAGATGGACGAGATCCTGTATGAACTGCGCGACCGGTCCGTCGGACTCAATTGCGGTCGGTGGGATTACATCTTCAGTTTCATCAAAAAATTCAACCATCACCCGAAATTCGTCCTCCCCGACCGGCGTCTCGTCACAATGGACAAGGGTTTCCTGGACGCCTACGTCACCCTCCTGATCCAGACATGTCATCGCCGGGGCGCCCACGCGATCGGGGGAATGGCCGCGAACATTCCGATCAAGGATGACCCCGTTGCGAACATGGATGCGATGGAAAAAGTCCGGCAGGACAAGCTCCGCGAGGTGCGGGCCGGCCACGACGGCACATGGGTGGCCCACCCCGGCCTGGTCAAGGTTGCCCGCGACGCCTTCGATTCAGTGCTTCGATCGCCCAACCAGCTCGGGGAGATGAGATTGGACGCCTCGGTCGGACGCGACGACCTCCTCCAAGTCCCGGGGGCCGAGGTCACCGAAGCGGGCCTCCGGACCAATATCGACGTCGGTGTCCGGTATCTCGAAGCATGGCTCTCCGGGACCGGCGCCGTTCCGCTCTACAACCTGATGGAAGATACCGCGACCGCTGAGATCTCCAGGGCTCAGGTGTGGCAATGGCTGCGACACTCGGTCCGGATGACCGACGGCGCGTCGCTGACCCCCTCGCTCTTCCGTAAATATTTTTCAGAGGAAATGGAAAATATCTACAACACGGTGGGTCCGGAGCGCTACCGCCGCGGCCAGTTCGACCTGGCCTCGAGGCTGTTCTTCAACCTGGTCCACGAATCGGAATTCACGCCCTTCCTCACGCTCAAGGCATACCAGTATCTCTAACCGCGAAAGGATCATCGCATGAATCATTCCACCGCGTTCTCCATCCAGAAAGACTGGCTTGAAAATCCGAGATGGTCGGACATCCGCAGGGACTACACTCCCGAAGATGTCGTCCGTCTCCGGGGATCGCTTCTCGTCGAACAAACCATCGCGACGCTCGGCGCTGAGAGACTCTGGAAGCTCCTCCACGAGGAAGACTACGTCCAGGCTCTCGGCGCGCTCACCGGCAATCAGGCGATCCAGCAGGTCCGGGCCGGGCTCCAGGCGATTTACCTGAGCGGCTGGCAGGTTGCCGCCGACGCGAATGAAGCGGGCCAGATGTATCCCGACCAGAGCCTCTACCCGTGCGACAGCGTCCCATCGGTGGTCAGGGCGATCAACGCCGCCCTCCGGCGCGCCGACCAGATCCATCATGCCAAGGGAATCAACGGGATCCATTGGTTCGCGCCGATCGTCGCGGATGCCGAAGCGGGGTTCGGCGGGGTCCTGAACGCATTCGAGCTCATGAAGGGGATGATCGAGGCCGGCGCCGCGGGGGTCCACTTCGAAGACCAGCTGGCCTCCGCCAAGAAATGCGGGCACATGGGCGGCAAGGTCCTCGTGCCGACGCACGAATTCATCCAGAAACTCTCCGCAGGGCGGTTTGCCGCCGATATCATGGGAGTACCAACGCTCCTCATCGCCCGGACAGACGCCCAGAGCGCGAAACTGATCACGTCCGATTCTGACCCGAGGGACCGGAAATTCATCACCGGTGAAAGGACAGGCGAGGGATTTTTCAGACTCCGGGGCGGGCTCGAAGCCGCGATCGGAAGAGGCCTTTCGTACGCGCCGTACGCCGATCTCATCTGGTGCGAGACTTCCGAACCGAACCTGACGGAAGCCCGCCGGTTCGCGGAGGCGATCAGGGCCGAATACCCGGACAAACTCCTGGCCTACAACTGTTCCCCCTCATTCAACTGGAAACTCAAGCTCGATTCCACCACGATCGCCAGGTTCCAGCGGGAGTTGGGCGCCATGGGATACCGTTTCCAGTTCGTCACGCTTGCGGGTTTTCATGCGCTCAACTACTCAATGTTCATACTCGCCAGGGCGTATCGCGAGTTCGGGATGACGGCATACGCGGATTTCCAGGAAAAGGAATTCCGGAGCGAACCCGACGGGTATAAGGCGGTGAAACACCAGGAATTTGTCGGGACGGGATATTTCG
This sequence comes from Bacteroidota bacterium, assembly GCA_035292425.1. Lineage (GTDB taxonomy): Bacteria > Bacteroidota > Ignavibacteria > UBA10030 > SZUA-254 > SZUA-254. The sequence goes on along the minus strand of DATDQD010000199.1, from coordinate 21,116 downwards.
ACGAGGTCGCCAAGGTGATCGCCGGCGATTCCGACTCATCTCTTTCGGCACTGAAGGGGTCGACGGAAGAGGAGCAATTCAACCGGGTCCTGATACCGGTACCGGTCATGAACAGGAGAAATGGCCGAAAACATTGACCGTTCCTGAGTGACAGCCGAATCCATCCGCATCCCGGTGGTGATCGAATCACCGGGTGCGGGCGGGGACGGGCTACCCTTCCCTCCTCCCCCTCATTCTTGCCTTTTTTTATTTCCACCCGCAAGTTCGTATATTGTCGCCCAACCGAACTGAGGTGTTCGATGCGGAATATCCTTTATTCAATGCTCATCGCCTGTGCACTGCCTGTCATCTCTCCTGCCCAGGGGACCGTCTATCCCGCCCTTTCCGTCGGATCTGACGCCCCCGATTTTTCACTCCCCTTCGCCACGAAAGACTCTGTAGGATTCGGCGAGATCACCCTCTCGGCATACGCCGGGGAGAAAACCGTCATCCTGGCATTCTATCCCGCGGACTGGAGCGGCGGCTGCACGAGGGAAGTGTGTGCGTTTCGGGACAATTTTACGGCCCTCGGCGAACTCGATGTTGAACTTCTGCCGATCAGCGGGGATTACCCCTATTCCCATTATGAATGGGCAAAAGCGCATAACCTTCCCTTTTTACTCCTCTCGGACAGCCGGCACAGGGTCGCCCCCCTCTATCACAGCTATAACGAGTCGTCAGGATACAACAAACGCACGGTCTACGTGGTCGATAAACTCGGGAAGATCGCCTACATCGACATGGAGTATTCCACCCGCGACCTTAAATCATTCGAACAGCTCCGGAAGGCGCTCAACCTGATCAACGCCGACGAACAATAATAACGGATCAAACCAACACCATGAAAATCATGATGATTGCTGCGTTTATCTTCATCTTCTTTCTTACAGGCACGGCATGGCCTCAGAGTGACACCCTCCGGAAGTCCGGGGAAGCCCATCTCGGAAACGTCAAACAACTGACATTCGGGGGAGAAAACGCGGAAGCATACCTTTCGTTCGCAGGCGATAAACTGATCTTTCAGTCCACGCGGGATTCGTTTCCCTGTGACCAGATATTCACGATGGGGATTAACGGGGACGGAGTGGCCCTCCGGAGCACGGGGACCGGACGAACGACCTGCGCCTACTACCTTCCGGGCGACAGCAGTTACATCTATTCATCGACTCATGCTCACAATCCCGGATGTCCCCAAAAACCAGATTTTTCGAAGGGATATGTCTGGGCAATCTACCCGAGCTACGACATCTACGTTCAGCGGACGGGGAACGGCGGACCCTCGGTCCTCAGCGCCTCCGCCGGATACGATGCCGAAGCGACCGTCTCACCGATCGGTGACAGGATCGTGTTCACTTCAAGCCGCGACGGGGATCTTGAACTTTACTCAATGAAAACCGACGGATCCGGCATCGTAAGACTGACGCACGAGGTCGGATACGACGGGGGTGCTTTTTACTCCGCAGATGGCACGAAAATCATATACCGGTCTCATCATCCCGCCGATTCTGCCGGAAAAGCAGATTTTCTGGACCTCCTTCGAAAAGGGCTGGTCCGTCCCTCGGTGATGGAAATATGCGTCATGAATGCGGATGGGACAGGAAAGAAACAGATCACCAGCTTCAATGCCGCAAGTTTTGCCCCATATTTTCATCCTGACGGGAAAAGAATCGTGTTTGCGTCGAATTTGAAAGACCCGAAGGGAAGGAATTTCGATATCTTTTCGATCAGTATCGACGGGACGGGGCTGGAGCAGGTCACCTTCAATGATACCTTCGACGGTTTTCCGGTTTTCACGGCCGACGGGAAAAAATTGATCTTCTCCTCCAACCGGAACGCCAGGGAACGCGGAGAGACGAATGTTTTTATCGCCGATTGGATCCCTTGAAAGAGAATCTCATAAAACGAGCATATATCAGATCACTCATGCGTTAACCCGGTTTGTTTAAACTCAATTATAGAAAAATATGAAACGGATAAATATCACCTTGACGTTCCTCGCCATCATTATAGCCGGGTGCGGCGGATCATCCCTCAACATTGAGAATCCCTCAGTCACACCGGAGGAGTTGAAAGAGCACATACGATTTCTCGCCTCCGACTCCCTCCAGGGCCGGAAGGCCGGGACACCCGGAAACGATGCAGCGGCGGGGTATCTCGCCGTAAAATTCAGGGAATACGGATTGATGCCGGCGGGGGATCATGGCACATTTTTCCAGAAATTCCCCTTCGTCTCCGGCGCAAAGCCGGGTGCCCGGAACTCGCTCGTGATCGAGTACGGAGGGACTGCGAAGTCGTTCACGATCGATCAGAGTTTCAGGACCCTCGCCTTCTCCAGCGACACGTCGGTTGCGGGTGAAATGGTGTTCGGGGGTTACGGGATCACCGATACGGCACAGAAGTACGACGATTACTCGGGAGTAGACGTAAAGGGAAGGATTGCGGTGGTGCTGCGCTTTACTCCCAAAGGGGATGATCCCCACTCCCCCTTCGTCCAGCATTCCACGCTCAGGGTGAAGACCTTCAACGCGCGGGAGCATGGCGCCGCGGGGGTCATCTTCGTCACCGGCCCGCTCGACTCGGAGAAATCTGAACTCGTCTCATTCTCCTTCGACCAGGGGCTCAGTTCCTCAGGCATTCCGGTGGCGACAATCACCTGGACCGCGCTGGATTCGATTTTCCAGGCCGAAGGCAAATCGGTGAAGAGCGTCCAGGAGGGGATCAACACGTCCCAGAAACCAGGTTCCTTCCAGATGAGCTCAAAGGCGAAACTGGAAACGAGTATCCAGAAGATCATGAACGAATCATCCAATGTGATTGGAATGATTCCAGGATCTGATCCTGCGCTTAAAGACGAATATATTGTTATCGGTGCCCATTTCGACCACCTCGGGATGGGGGGGCAGGGTTCCCTGGCTCCTGACACCGTGGCAGTCCACCATGGGGCGGATGACAACGCCTCCGGGACCGCCGGTCTGCTCGAGGCCGCGGAATATCTCTCCTGGAGCAGGGATTCCCTCAGGCGCAGCATCATCGTCGCCGGTTTCTCCGGCGAGGAATCAGGACTTCTCGGGTCGAACTATTTCGTCAATCACCCCACCCTTCCGCTGGCCGCCATGCGCACCATGATCAATATGGACATGATCGGACGCCTCACCGACAAGAAAGTAGCGGTGGGCGGGGTTGGTACGTCTCCGGGATTCGACTCCCTCCTGAACGCGCTGAACCGGGATTCACTCTTCAGCCTTTCGCTTAAACCGGACGGATACGGCCCCAGCGACCACGCGTCGTTCTACGCCAAGGACATCCCCGTCCTCTTTTTCTTCACGAATACACATAATGATTACCACAAACCCTCCGACACGTGGGAAAAGATCAACTACGAGGGTGAGGCCGGGCTGGTCGTCTATATCCTGAGGATCGTCCGTGAACTCGACAGGACTTCCCAGGCGCCTGCCTTCGTGAAAGTAGCATCCCAGATGCCGCAGGGCGACCGCAGGCCGATGCGGGTGACGATGGGCGTGGTACCGGATTACGCTGACGATGGCGGCGGGCTGAAGATTACGGGCGTGAGGCCGGACAGTCCGGCGGAAAAGGGGGGCATGCAGGCTGGGGACGTGATCGTGAAATTTGGAGATAAAACCGTCTCGAATATCTATGATTATACGTACCTCCTGCAGGAACATTCACCGGGGGACGTCGTGAGTGTCGAGGTGAAACGGGGCGACAGGGTCCTCACACTGTCCGTGACGCTGGCCGGAAGGTAGGCGGGAAGGCCGGCGATTGACTGCCGGGATGATCAGTGTCGGCTTTTTTCCCTGACGAGGGTTACCAGGGCTTCGAGATTGAAGGGCTTCGTTATATAATCGACGGATCCCATCTGCTTCACGTGTTCGATGGCGGCCAGGTCGTTGTAGGCCGTCATGAAGATGAACGGGATGCTCCTCCCTTCCTTACTGCCCCGCACCGACTCAAAAAATGTGATCCCGTCCATCCCGGGGAGTTTCACGTCGGTTATGACAAGGTGCGGGTGGGTGGTCCGGATAATTTCCATCGCCGTTTCCGCTGAGTCGGTCGCACGGACGCTGTACCCATCCCCCTCGAAGAGCATGGCCAGGGTTTCCCTCTGCTCGGGTTCATCCTCGACAATGAGTAATCTCGGGAGATCGGAGTCGGAGTTTTGATTGGTCATTGGGGGTCAGATCATTTTCCGTGCGATTTCCCGAAGTTCCTCCTTGGTCAGGAACCTCTGGACCAGCGGGAAGAGGATGTAGTTTTCCTTGTGAATATGGTTGACGAACGACTGTACGACATCATTCGCCACCTTCCTGAGTTTTCGAATGGCCGAGAAACTATCCCGGTTGACGTTTACCTCGCTGATCGCCTCACTCAACCGGTAAAACCCTTTCTTGAGCTGACGGTGGTCCTGCTTCATGAGTCTCGTCGGACCCTCCACATAGCGTTCGAGGACGGGGAATAAGGCCTTTTCTTCCTTGAGGTTATGAATGCTCACCTCCTCCTCGATAAATTTCAGTGCCGCTCTGATTGTCCGGTATTGTTTCGTGCTGTAACCGTCCTGGGAAAACGCCTGGACTGCCCGGTTGAGATTTTTAAGTTGTATCAGGGCGTCGTTGTGTTCCTGAAGGAGTTGGGCGATCGGGTCTGCTGAATGGCGCATACGGAGGGTGGTACCCTGGAGATCAGACTTCGAGGAGGGTGGTATATTTCATTTTTCCCCCCACCAGCATCGATTCGAGAAGCGTCAGAAAGTTCTGCATCGATTCGTCCTCATCCTCCAGTCCGTTGTACTGTTCCATGGAAGTGAAGTTAAAGACCTCGGTGAACGAATTTCGCTTCCGCTTATCCTCGTAAACGGAGTATTCGGCCACCCCTCCCTTCTGGAGTATGTATTCTTTCATCTTCTGCGAAAGCGGAAGGTATTCGCCTCTTTTTTCCGAAACAATTTCGTAGGAAATGGTGAAGATGACCCTGCTCATGCATGCTTCCTTTTTGTTACTGTCAATATACTAAAATAATCGAAATCGGACAGGATATTTCGCAAAATTTTTTCAAATGGATGGAATCACCAGGAATGAGCGTGCGATCCAACCCAGCAGGAGGACGAACCCCGCCATCCCGGAAACAATTCCCGCAGAGGTGATCCAACGGCAATCCAGCAGCACCTTCATCCCCGTAACGGCGAGAGAGATCGTCCAGGCGACGACAAGGAATCCCAGAGACACGAAGAGATAATAGGAGACCGGCTTGAGCAGCCAGGGGGGCGGATTGAGGGAAAAGAAATATCGTCCGAATGTGAAAATTTCCAGCGGAAGGACGAACACGACCGAGAGAACGACCGGGACGAGTGAATACCCGAGGACGGCGTAGAGGTTCCTGAACCGGACGGATATCCCGGAAATGCGGAGGATGATCCCAGCGAGGATGGTCATGGTTGCGGTCAGGATGACACCTGTCGGCGGGCCCGCCACAATTCCCCCCGCGAGCAGGTTGAATGCCGAAGCGGTATGATCGCCCGCCTTGATGAACCAGAAAAAGGCAAAAACGAGTCCAATCCCGGCCACGGACGGGACGATGGTCGAGTAGTTCTTGTAGCGGGACAATGAAATCGAGAGGAATGCCGCCCGGGGGCGTTCTATCAGTTTCCAGATCGTCGAAAAGAGGTCCAGGTTCTCCACCCTGCCCTGGATGAATCCTCCGCACGAACCACAGACGATGGTGAGATGATGGTTCCGGGTCCCGCAGACAGGGCAGGTGATCATCTGCCGATCGGACTGAACCTGGCGGTAAAGTGTCTCAGCATGGGCGCCTCGTACACCATGCGGTAGCCGGGCAGATCCCTCCGACCGCGGTATACCTCGGCGACGACTTCGATGACATAATCGATGTGGCTCTGGGTGTAGACGCGCCGCGGGATGGCCAGTCTGACGAGTTCCATCGGTGGAGGCAGAAACTTCCCATCGGGATCCGATTTCCCGAACATCACGCTCCCGATTTCCACCGAGCGTATCCCTCCCAACCGGTAGAGCTCGCAGACGATCGATTGGCCGGGGAATTCCTCCGGCCGGAGGTGACCGGCGAATTTCTTCGCGTCGATGTAGATCGCGTGTCCGCCCGGGGGCTGAAGTATGGGAACGCCCGCGGCAGTCAGTTTTTCCCCCAGGTATTCGACGGATCGGAGCCGGTAGGTCAGGTAATGTTCATCCAGGACCTCTTCGAGACCCTGGGCCATCGCCTCGAGATCGCGGCCGGACAGGCCGCCGTATGTGGGGAAACCCTCCGTTACGATGAGGATGTTTCGGGCGTTCCGGGCGAGGGTGTCGTCGTTGATCCCGAGGAACCCCCCCATGTTGACCAGGGCGTCCTTTTTTGCGCTCATCGTGCATCCGTCGAAGTAGGAGAACATCTCCCGGGCGATCTCTTTTACGCTCTTCGCCCCGAAGCCGGGTTCGCGTTTTTTAATAAAAAATGCGTTTTCCGCAAAACGGCAGGCATCAAGGAAAAGTGGAATCGAATATTTCTTCGATATCTCCCTGGTCTTCCGGATATTCTCCATCGAGACGGGCTGACCTCCGCCCGCGTTATTGGTCACCGTCAGCATTATCAGGGGGATAATATTCTTTCCCTTACCGGCAATAAAGCTTTCAAGGGCAACAAGATCGATATTTCCTTTGAAGTCCAGAAAAGCTGAAGTATCCCTCGCCTCCGGGAGCGGAAAATCCACCGCGGTCGCTCCGGAATATTCCACGTTCGCCCGGGTAGTATCGAAGTGTGTATTATTGGGTATGAACTTGCCGGCCCCCCCGGTCAGTGTGAACAGGATTTTTTCAGCCGCCCTCCCCTGGTGCGTGGGGATGATGTTTTTGAAGCCGGTCAGGTCTTTCGCGACCGATTCGAATCGATAAAAACTCCTCGCCCCGGCATACGATTCGTCCCCATCCATGATCCCGGACCATTGCCTGGCGCTCATGGCGGATGTGCCGCTGTCGGTGAGGAGGTCGATCAGAACATCGGTTGCCCTGATGAGAAAAGGGTTGTAGCCGGCGACGACAAGGACCGCCTCCCTCTGTTGAATCGTCGTGAACTGAATCGGCTCAACAGTTTTTATTTTAAAGGGTTCTATGATTGTTTTCATGTTCAGGATACTTCGTCGCGGTAATCAATAATCGTGAAGACCGGTCTCGGGCGGAGTTTCTCGCGCCCATTCAGGAACGAGAGTTCGATCAGGAAGGCCAGCTCCCGGATCACGCCGCCGCACCGTTCAACCAGCCGGGAGGCCGCGACGGCGCTACCGCCGGTGGCAAGGAGATCATCGATGATGAGAACCGAATCACCCTTTCCGATCGCATCGGCGTGCATTTCCAGCGTATCCTCCCCGTATTCAAGCGTGTAGGCCTCCCGGATCGTCTCCGCAGGGAGTTTATTGGGCTTGCGGACCGGGACAAAGCCTATGCCGAGCCTGTAGGCAAGGACACTGCCGAGAATAAACCCCCTGGCTTCGATGCTGACGATCTTATCAATTCCCATACCGAGGTACCTTCGGTAAAAGACCTCGATGGCGTCCCCGAACGCCGCTTCATCCAGGAGGAGCGGCGTGATGTCCCTGAAAAGAATCCCCTTCCTTGGGAAATCCCGGACCGGGCGGATGAATCGCCGCAGAGACTCGGACGGGTCCTTCACCACCGTGGGTTCTCCTTCTTCAGGGCAGAATCGAGCCCGCGCTTGAAATCGTCCGTCTTTCTGGCCATGGCATTCAGATGAGCGGAATATTCCATCGCGTCTGGAAGGGTCATCTCGGAAAGCCTGCTCAGGAGATCCTTCGTGAGCGCGATCGAGGACGGACTGGTCGAGGTTGCCAGATCCCTGGCGAATTCCGCGACCCTCTCCCGGAGGAGGTCGTGCGGGACGACTTCGGTCGCCAGGCCTTTCCGGACTGCGCTCGCCGCGTCGAGAACCCCTCCCCGCAGGACAAATTCGCGCGCCGCCGATTCACCCATCCGTTTGATGAGGAAGATGAGGATCACGGCGGGGACGAAACCGATCTTCACCTCCGGCACGCCGAGGCGGGCATGTTCGCCCGATGCGAAGACGAAATCGCAGGCGCTGGCGAGGCCGCAGCCTCCGCCCATGGCAGGCCCGTTGACCATGGCGATCACCGGTTTCCGGAGGGTGTGAATGGTCCGAAGCATCCCCAGCAGGTTGCGCGCGTCTTCGAGGTTTTCATGCTCTCCGAGGTCCGTGATCCTCCTCAGGTAACCGAGGTCCATGCCGGAGCAGAAGGCCTTGCCCTCGCCGGTCAGGACGGCGACCCTTGACGTGCTGTCCCTGTTGATCGCATTGAACGCGTCCGTCAGCTCCCTGATCATGACGTCGTCGAGGGCGTTTCTCCTCCCCGGCTGGGACAGGGTGACCGTTGCCACGCGGTCATTCTGGTCGGTGGTTATCGTGGTGTATTTCATGGGTCAAAAGAAATAACAAACTTCATCCGGTGAAACAACCGGCGAATCCGATCGCGGGAGACGGCGGGGCCGGTGTTCCTGCGAGGAAGATCCGTGATTCAGGATCCCGCCGCCTTCCTCAGGCGGCGAACGGCGGAAGGAATATCCCGGTGTGAAAAAATGGAATTGCCGGCGACGATGACGTCCGCACCCGCCTCGACGATCTCCCGCACATTCCCGGCATCGACGCCGCCGTCGACCTGGAGGCGGATGTCGCGTCCGGTCTCGCGGATCAACGCCGCGGCCTGTCCGATCTTCCCAAGCGAGCCGGGGATGAATTTCTGACCGCCGAATCCCGGATTCACCGTCATGATGAGCACGAGGTCGACGAAGGGGAGAATCCCGCCGATCGCCGCGAGGGGAGTGGCCGGATTGAGCGTGACCCCCGGTTTCATGCCGAGCGCCCGGATCGCTCCGACCGTCCGGTGCAGGTGCGGGCACGTCTCCGCGTGGACCGTGATCCTGTCGGCGCCCGCCTCCCCGAAGGCCCCGAGGTACGCGTCGGGGTCGGCGATCATGAGATGCGCGTCGAGGGGAAGCTTCGTCAGCGACCGGATCGCCTTCACGACCATCGGCCCGAAGGAGATGTTCGGCACGAAGTGACCGTCCATGATGTCCAGGTGGATCCAGTCCGCACCCCCCGTTTCGATGTCCCGGATATGCCGGGCGAGGTGTGTGAAATCTGCGGAAAGGACGGACGGTGCGATGAAGACCATGGTTCGCCGGTCAATATTCTGAAGGTTCCCTGTCCTTGGCGGCGCCCTGCACCACGACCAGGTCTATCGCCTGTTTCGCCTCGACCAGTTCCCCCGCGTGGGGATACTGTTCGATGACGGTGTTGGGAAGCAGGTCTGCCGAGGGTATGTAGGTGACGTTGCCGAGCTTGATCCCGACGGTCTCGAGTATTTTTTTCGCCTCCGAGAGCGATTTCCCGATAAGGTCGGGAACCGCGACATTGAGCGAAACGGGTCCCAGGCTGACGGTAATGCTGATCCTGGTATCTTTCCTGACCCTGATCCCGGGTGCGTGCCCCTGATCGATGATCGTGTTGACGGGATAATCTTCTGAGGGTTCATGGGTAACGTCCCCCAGTCTCAGCCCGGTGCGCTCGAGGAGAAACGTGGCATCCCGGAGCGTACGGCCCCTGATGCTCGGGACGTTGACCGACTCCTCCCCCCCGCTCACGGTGAGATAGACCCGTCTCCCCTTCTTTACAGCGTGCCCCGCAATGGGATTCTGTACCACCACCGTACCGACGGGATGTTCCCGGTCGGGGCGGACGTCCCCCTGCCTTCCCTCGAGGGCCACGGAATCGAGAGCATGGGTGGCCTCCTCAAGGCTCATCCCCACCACATCGGGGACATCGGTCGTCGATCCGTGCTCGACGTACCATGGGAGGATAAAATCGTTGCAGACAACGAAAAGCAGTAAAAACAGTGCCAATCCCAGGAAGACCTTCTTGACGAAGCTCTTATGGCTGGAGATCATGTCCGGCCGGGATGCGGGATGATTCGGTCTGGCGCCTCATTTCACGAAAAAATATAGGAAATCAATACCGGAACTACAAATATCATCGGGGGGGGGCGGGAATTCACCCATTATTTTAATTTGGGATTGAGACTTTTTCTCATCATTTTATGTTCTTGAACGTATCGGGTTTTGGCGAAATTTCATTATTTCTCGGAGATACATGGGCTTCTATATTTTCCAGATTATCACGTCCCTCCTTTTCCTGGGGATTCAGTACTTTCTTTTCAGGAATTTTCGGATTTTTTCCGGGGAGCAGGAGAAATTCCGGAAGTTCCTGCTGCCGGTGGCGTTTACCTTCGTCATTTTCAACATTCCGATCGTTATCGCCTTGGGTTTACGGATATTCGGATTCGGAACTCCCGAATGGGTGGCAATTCACGTCATGCCCCCGGTGTATATCTGGCACTTCATCTCCGTGGTTCTCTTCCTCAGCCTGCTGACGGGAAAAGTTCTCAAAATCCCTTTTCTCACTATGGGGTGGCTGCTGGGGAGGCTCGAGGTGACGAAGCCGTTCGTCCGTGCGGTCAGATCAAACGGGAAACTCCGGAATTTCGATATCCGCCGGCGCCAGGCTGTACGTCAGACACTCACGATCCTCACGGGCACCGCCGCTCTCGGCTCGGTGTACGAAATCTACAGAAAAGATACCTTTGATAAAACGTTCATTCGCATACCAGTTAAAGATTTACCTGAATCGTTTCATGGTTTTTCAATAGGTTTCATCAGCGACATTCACTCCGGCATTTTCATGTCCGCCGAGAGGATGCGGGCTTACGCGGAAGCAGTCAACGCGCTGGGAGCCGACTTGATCGTGGTGACGGGAGACTTCGTGAACAGCCAGCTCGAGGAGGCCTACCCGTTCCGGGAGGCGTTCAGCATACTTTCTGCACAGCACGGCGTCTATGGGGTCCTGGGTAACCATGATTTTTATACCCGCAAGGTCGAAGAAGTTGCCCGTGAAGTCGAAAAAGGGGGTATCTCCCTCCTGCGGAACAGACATCTTGTCCTGACAAAGGGCGGGGATTCGTTACATCTGGCGGGCGTCGACGATACGGGAAATGTAACAACCGCATCGCGCTACTTCGGGTCAGTGAAAGGGCCTGACAACGCCCCGGTTTCAAGGATTCTCCTTTGTCACAGGCCATATTTTTTCCGTGAGGCCGCGTCCGCCGGCTTCGATGTCATCCTGTCGGGCCACACCCACGGCGGGCAGGTGGTGCTGGGGGAACTCGGGAAGGATGTTTTGGCGCCAGCGCGCCTGGTTTCACCTTACGTGGCCGGAATATACTCGGAGGGTGATGCGAGGATGTATGTTTCCAGGGGGATCGGGACGGTCGGCGTGCCCTTCCGGTTCAATTGCCCGCCGGAGATCACGAAAATCGTTCTCGAGCGCGCGACCGGCGCCTGAGCCCCGTCCGGCGGTGGTTCACCCCGCCGCTCAGCGGTGGATCGTGTAGATGTATTCCCGGAGCGCCTGGATCTGTTTCCTGACGTCCCCGTTGAAATCATCCGAATAGGGTGATGGCTCACCCAGTTCGGGATAGAAATTTGGCATCCTCGTCCCCGGGGCGATCGAATCCGGATGGGCGATCCACGCATCCACCCATTCCGGCTTCAATCTGATTTTCGCCATCGAAAGGTCCGGTGCCAGATCCGCGGGCTCTTTTCCTTCAGGGACCGTCCCGGTGTAATGACAGCTCAGGCACTGGAGATCCTCAAACAATTTCTTCCCCACGGACACGTATTTCGGGTCGGGGGCGTATTCCTGGTAATCGCGCAATTCCAGTGTCTGCCGGTGCAGGCCAAGGAAATAATTCGATATGGTCGTGGCCTCCGCGTCTGAAATTCCAAAGGTCGGCATCCGGACCTTCAGCCAGGGGCGGATGGTAGTCGGCGCTTTCAGGAATTCGTGCAGCCATTCCTCCTGGACCTTCGAACCCTCCGGTAAAAGATACGGAGGGGCCATCCCCTCTCCCTCCAGGACGGCGCCAATCGATCCGCCGATCTCCTCGATCTGGTGACAGTTGATGCAATTGTACTGCTGCGTGAGCCGACGGCCGGCCTCGACGTTCTGTAAAATGCGGTCGTATGGCCTGCGGTATTCCTGCTCGGGCCCCTCCTTGGTCATGCCGCGCATCAGCGTGCGAAGCATGACAATTTCGCTGTCAGCGAGAGAAAAGACCGGCATCTTCGAAACGATTCTATCAGTGGCGTACTGCCTGGAATCCCTCACCTTGCCGAAGAACCAGTCGTCCCATTGGTGCGGCACCTTCGTATCGCCGAAGTCGATTTCGTCGATCCGTTTTCTCCCGAGGTTGGAAAGGGAGACGCTCACCTTGTTTTCCTTCTCGAGGCCCGGTATCGCGTGGCAACCTGCGCAGCCGTATTCGCGGGCGAGGTTGAACCCCGTCTGCCGCACCTCGGCCGATGCGAGGTCGATTTCCGCCGTCTCGAACGCCCGGTCGTCCCGGAGGGACATGATGTAGGCAACGATGTCCCTCGCCTCCTGGTCCGAGAGGCGAAGGTTGGGCATTTGCGTTCTCGGACGGAAGTCCCTCGGATTCTTCAACCACGCGTAGAGCCATTCAGGATCGAGTTTGCTCCCGGCCCTCGTCAGTTCCGGGGCGATATCATAACTGAACCCCCGCCCCTTCCTCATCCGTTCGTCGTCGCCGACCACGTGGCATCCCTTGCATCCCACCGTCTCGACAAGTTCCCTCCCTCTTGAGGCGTTGCCCCCTGCCGGGGAACGGCCGGTCGACCGTCGGGAAGCGTTCCCGCCGACGCTCATCAGGAAGGCGGTGATGGCCCCGGCCTGACGGTCGTCAAACCGAAAATTGGGCATGCGGGTATGGGTGTTGTACTCCTTCGGATTCCTCACCCAGCGAAAAAGCCACTGGGGGTCGAGTTTTTCGTCCAGGCGACCCAGTTCAGGACCGATCTTCGGCAGGTCAATGAAGCCCTTGATCTCGTGGCAGCCGTAACATCCCGATTCGAGAAGGACCTGTTTCCCCTTATTGAAGAGCCCGCCATTCGGGAGGTAGAGTTCATTTTCATGACAGCCGTTGCAGGACGCATAGACTTCCTTGCCCGACAGGAGCGGCCATTCCCAGTAGTGATCGTCTTCGCCGTGGGCCAACCCCGCCGTGAGGGCGGCACCCTGGCCGCGATGGCATGTCGTGCAGCCGAAGAGTTCGGGATCGTGGAACTTGAGCAGTTCGGGAACGGGATGCTTGGTGAAGGGCTGGGGCGCCCCTTCCATCATGTCGTCCTTCCACCCCGAGTGGCAGGTCTGGCATCTGTCGATCCGGGCCTTCGGTATTCCGAAATTGGAGCGGTCGAATCCGTTCATCATCACCTGCAGGATCCGGATCGGGGAGTTCGAGGCGATATCAAGCCTGCGCTCGGCGTCCTGGACTGGCATCAGGAGTTCAGAGATCTTCCGGTTGATTTCCTTCTGTTGCGCCCCGATGCCGTCGATGACCGACGCGATCGATCGCCTGAGCGCCGTGAGACTGTCCACGACCCCCGTTGCCGCGCGCAGATCTTCGCTGAACCGCCCGGTGTTTTCCCTGTAGGACTGGTCCTCCGCTCCTTCGTGCACCGATTTTTTCCAGAAATAGTAGGCCTCGTCGCCCTTGCTCTTCGCGAACGTGACGGCGCGCTCGGCATCGAGAAGTTCATGGTCCAGCCGGTCGACCACCGCCAGGGCGTTCACGACCTCCTCCGACGCCATTGAGGATTCGAGGGAGTCGCGCCGCGCGAAGAGGTCCAGCAAGGCGGCCGAATCGACACCGGTCCTCTCCTCGGCGAGCCTGTTCCTCCATCCCTCTTCGGAGAGGGCGAGGTACTCCGACTGGTACTCCTTCCATGGTCTTCTGGTCGACACCTCGTCGATCACGGACCACATCGTACCGACGAAGAGAAGACCGGACAGGAGCAGGTAGATCCCGCCGTACTTGCGCTCCTCGATCGGCGTTTCCGAGCGTTTCTTCAGAACATCAAATATTCCCGGCATAGGGTTGGGCGATACGCGAGTTTATATATTAAACCAGGGCGTCACCCAGACATATTTCACGTTCAGGGCGATCCGGAGTATCATCTTGATCGGCAGCGACATCATCGACAGAAAAAGAAAGGCCGTAACGCCGTATTTCACCGGGCCAAGTTTTTTGAGGAGTCCGGTGTTCTTTTTCCATATCCAGTAGATCGGCGCGAGTGTAAAATACCCGATGACGACGACCGCCCCGAAGATGAACGCCGCGGGATTGAGGCTGGTATCGGGATTTTTTGTCGCGATGCCGAAGAGTTCCGAGAAGTCGAGATTCGTCAGGGCGACCACCCGGTGTGTGTCCCATGTTTCCCACGGAAAGAAGAAATACCATCCAGGCCCCCTCCAGAAGGTGCCGAGAACGATCAGGGACACCCAGAGGACGATGAATCCGAAACTGTAGATCCAGAGCGCGTACTTCCGTTCCCGGTACGTGTAGTAGCCGTTCCCCTTTTCGTTGACATCGATGTAGGGAACGGCCATCAGGCCGATGATGATCAGTGTGGGAAGGACGACCCCCGCGATCCACGGGTCGAAATAGACGAGCATCTCCTGGAGGCCGAGAAAGTACCATGGGGCCTTGGAGGGGTTCGGCGTGAGCGTGGGATTCGCCGGTTCTTCGAGGGGCGCGTCGAGGAGGAACGACCAGAACACGAGGATGACCATGACGAGAAGCGTGGCCAGGAACTCCACGCGGACCAGGTGCGGCCAGACCTGTATCTTTTCGCTCAGCATCGCCTCGTCGGAAATGTCCTGCGAGTCGTTTTTCAACGCCCGCCTGAACCCCCACCAGGTATAGAGGATCACCAGGAGAAGCAGCCCGACGATCGGGATGTTGTCGGGTTTCGATATCAGGAGCCAGATATTGTGCATGAGAGACGCTCGCCCGAGAGTGTGGGATTATTCCTTTGGTTTGGCGGCCGGCCCCGAAATGCCCCCGTCCTTCCTGATCCTCCAGAAATGGACGGCCATGAACACCGCCGCTATCAAGGGGAGAAAGATGCAATGCCCCACGTAGAACCGGAGAAGCGTGGGCGGGCCCACCTGTGTCCCGCCGAGCAGGACGAACCGGATGTCGTTATCGATCCTCATCCCGAGCTCCGGTCCGAAGGGCCCTTCGTACCCGAGGAGCGGAGTCGCGCGGGCCATGTTGGTGCCCACGGTCACCGCCCAGACTGCCAGCTGGTCCCACGGGAGCAGGTATCCGGTGAAGGACAGCAAAAGGGTGAGGACGAGAAGGATCACCCCGACGGCCCAGTTGAACTGGCGGGGGGGTTTGTACGACCCGGTGAGGAACACCCTGAACATGTGGAGCATCACCGTGATCACCATGGCGTGAGCGGCCCACCGGTGCATGTTCCGGATCAGCGGGCCGAAAGCGACGTCGTTCATGAGGTATTTCATGTCGTCGTACGCGTATTCTGCGGCCGGCCGGTAATAGAACATGAGGATGACGCCCGTGATCGTCAGGACGAGGAATAACAGGAACGTGATCCCCCCCATCCCCCAGGTGAAACCGATGTTCGTGGCGTGCCTGGGGATCCGGACAGGGTGGAGGTGAAGGAATACGTTGTCGACGATCTGAAGGGCGCGGTTCCGGTTGGTGTCCTGGTAGTTATGGCGGAAGACCGATTTCCAGATTTCGCTTTGCTGCAGCATCTCTCGCAGTTTGAACATGACGTCTTCTCCGTGACCGCCGGTCAGGTATATTTAAGGAAGGAGTCCGGTTTCGACCATTCGCCGTTTTCAAAACGGAACTTGATGGCCCGGTCCACCAGGATCTGGCCGTCATCGGCAAGCGTGATTTTGAGTCGTTCGAGGGGGCGCGGGGCCGGGCCCTCGAAGTTGACCCCCGACTGTCTGAACCCGCTCCCGTGGCAGGGACATTTGAATTTCACTTCGGGGCTGAGCCACCGGGGTGTGCATCCCAGGTGAGTGCAGATGGCCGAGAGGGCATAAAAACCGTCGGCCTCGCGGACGATCCAGACCCGGTAGTCATCCTTGTATTTCTCGCTGACCTCACCGATGATGTAGTCGGCGGGAAATCCCGCCTTGAAGGCCGAGGGCGGCTCGTACAGGATCCGGGGAAACATCATCCGGAGGGTCGCGATCGTCGACGTCGCGATGAAGACGAAGAACGAGGCCCAGCCGGCGACCGAGAAGAAATTGCGCCTGCTGATGCGCCAGATACCGGGATCGTCCGACGGTGGTTTATCCTGTTTTGGTTTTTTGACCGCGGCCGGCGTGACCGCAGGGCGCTCCGCGTGCGCAGGTGTGGGGGTTGAGTGTATGGGTGTCTCCATCACGCGGTGTTTATGATAACCTGAAATTAAGCCGAAAATATAGGTAAAAAAACCGATAGTGTCAATGCGACCGTCCATCGCGGGGAGGTCGTCCCCCCACTCCCGCCGGTCAGGTTGCATCTCAGGGCATGAACGGTTATATTTTGCCAGTCCTTATCACCACTCCCTCACCGATGAACGAAGCGTCGTCCATAGATTTTTCAGAACTCCCCGCGGCCGTCGGAGGCTTCTCGGCACTCTACCGGGATTACCTCAACGACTTCCAGAAGGTCCGGCACTTTTTCGCCTCCGATTTTCGTTCGTTCCAGCAGATCGTGCCGTTTGACGGTCACCGGAGGAACGGGCACTCCCGGCGAGGCGTTCTCACGACGGTCCTCACCGAACAGAACCGGGCATTTTCCGGGTCGGAAAAGACCTTCCACAACATCAACCTTCTCGCCGAAGAGACGACCTTCGCCGTTGTCACCGGTCAGCAGGTGGGGATCGCGGGTGGCCCGCTGTACACGATCTATAAGACGATCACCGCCCTTAAACTGGCCGGAAAACTCCGGGAGATCCACCCGGGGCTGAGTTTCGTCCCCGTGTTCTGGCTTGAGGGGGAAGATCACGACCTGGAAGAGATGAACTCCGTGGGGGTCCTCAACCAGGAGAACAACCCGGTGAAGATCACCTACTGGCCCAGGGGAAAACCGGCCGTGAAAAATGTCCTGCCGGTCGGCGAGATCCAGGTCGACGAGCATATCGACGGATTTATCGAGGAACTTCAACGCGCCCTCCCCCACTCCGAATACAAGAAACCCCTTCTGGAATCTCTGAGGGCGGCGTACACTCCGGGCACGACGTTCAACCGGGCCTTCGCCGCCTGGATGAACCATCTTTTCCCTGATTCCGGGATCATTTTCATCTCGGCGAACGACCCGCGGATCAAGAAAGAACTCGCCGGTATCTTCCGGAAAGAAATTGAAAACTTCCCGGCCGTGTCACAGCTGATCATCCAGAGGAGCGCGGAACTTGAAAACGGGTACCACGCGCAGATCAAGACCAAGGCGATGAACCTCTTTCTCTACCACAAGGGGGGACGGTATTTCATTGAACCGAGGGAGAACGATTTTTCACTCAGGGGAACGCGGCATTATCTCACCCGGGAGGAACTTCTCGGGATCGTCGAAACGCAGCCGGAACTCCTGAGCCCGAACGTGGCGCTCCGCCCGATCTGCCAGGACACCCTTCTTCCGACGGTCGCTTATGTCGCGGGACCGTCCGAGGTCGCGTATTTCGCCCAGCTGGAACCCGTCTACCGCTATTTCGGGCTGCCGATGCCCGCCATATTTCCCAGGATCAGCGGAACGATCGTGGAGGAACGGGTCACCAGGACACTCGAAAAGTTCGAGCTGTCGATCAACGAACTCTTCGCGCCCCCGGCGCGCCTGCAGAAAAAGGTCCTCGAACTCATCTCTGAAGTGAACATCGAGGAGATGTTCTCCGAGGCGCGCAACCGGATAAACGACAACCTGAACGAGTTGAAATTCGGCCTGCAGTACATCGACCAGACGCTCCTGGGCGCCCTCGAAACCACGCGATCGAAGAACGAGGCGAACCTCCTCCAGCTAAGGGACAAAACCGTCGAAGCCCAGGCGAAACGCCATGAGACGGCCCTGCGCCAGCTCCACAAGGCCTCGGCGACGATCTATCCGAACGACAACTACCAGGAACGGGAATTCAACGCCCTCCAGTTCCTGAACAAGTACGGCCCCGGCTTCGTCGACCGGGTCTCCTCCGTGCTCCGGCTGGAGGACTATTCCCACCAGTTGCTCAAACTCTGATACCCGCCGGATCATCGTGCCGGTCCTGATCCTTCTCCTGTTCATCCTCCTGCCGGGCGGCAACCTTGCCGCGCAGGCTCGGCCAGGGTTTCCGGAACACGACACGTCCCGGATCATCAGGATTTTTCTTGACTGCTCACGGTGTGACATCGACTACTTCCGCACGTCGATTCGCTTTGTCCACTACGTGCGTGACAGGGAAAAGGCCGACGTGCACATCATCGTGACCACGCTGTCCAACGGCGGCGGAGGCACCGAGTATACGCTCGAATTCCGCGGCCTGGGGAGGTTCGGGGGGATCGACGATACGCTCTCCTTCTCCACGCGCGCCACCGATACCGAAGACATGGAACGGAGCCGGATGGATTCCTGGCTGAGGCTTGGACTCGTGAGGTACGTTTCCTCCTCCCCGGAGGCCGAACGCCTGAAAATCGACTATACCCCTCCGGACAGCACCCCGACGGTCGTGACGGACCCCTGGGACAACTGGGTCTTCCGGACGAGCGCCCGGGCATCGATCCAGGGGGAACAATCCCGATCATACCAGTCGTATAATGGTTCGTTTTCGGCCAGCCGCGTGACGGAGGACCTGAAACTCAATTTTTCGGTCAACGGGCGCTATTCCGAAACCGAATACGATTACGTGGGTTATCAGTATACAGACATCTCGAGAAGCAGAAGCTTCTCTTCCCTGGCCGTCTGGAGCGCCGGCGCTCACTGGTCGGCCGGTGGCACATTTTCCACGTCCGCCTCCACCTATAGCAATACCAGGCTCTCGGTATCGCTCGCCCCAGCCGTGGAATTCAACGTATTTCCGTACAACGAGGCGACGAGAAAGTACCTCAAATTGCTTTACCGGATTTCATTGACAGCGGCACGGTATGAGGAGGAGACGATATATTTCAGGACGTCGGAGAGCGTCTGGAGGCAGGAACTGTCGGTATCGCTCGAAATGAAACAACCGTGGGGAGAGGCCGGCGGGTCGCTCAGCGGGTCGCACCTCCTGAGGGACATCAGAAAATATGAAATCGGATTGTTCGGCAACGTCTCGGTCAGGATCGTCGAGGGGCTTTCCTTCGATGTCCAGGCGAGCGTTTTCCGCACGCGGGACCAGATCTCGCTCAGGAAGGGGACCGCGACAACGGAGGAGGTCCTTCTCCAGCGCCGCGAACTGGAGTCTCAGTATAACTTCTACGTCTCGTGGGGGATCAGCTACTCGTTCGGTTCGATCTTCAACAACGTCGTGAACACGAGGATGGGCGGCGGGGGTTCCTCGATGGTCTACTACTACTGACGCTCGTCGGCGAGCGGCACCCCGTCCATCTCCGGCGGCGCCGGGATCTCCATGATCTTCAGAATTGTCGGGGCGATGTCGGCGAGCTTTCCCTCCCTGCGCATCGCGTATCGCTTCCTGTCGCTGACGACAATGAACGGAACCCGGTTCGTGGTGTGGGCGGTGTGGGGACCTCCGCTGCCGTCCTCCATCATGTCGGCGTTGCCGTGGTCCGCGGTGATGATGGTCGTGAACCCGGCCTCCCGCGCCGCGGGA
The DNA here is from genome assembly GCA_035292425.1 of Bacteroidota bacterium. Lineage (GTDB taxonomy): Bacteria > Bacteroidota > Ignavibacteria > UBA10030 > SZUA-254 > SZUA-254. Next base: position 1,308 of record DATDQD010000199.1, on the reverse strand, counting down.
ACCACCCGGGCCAGGCAGCCGTCGAGAACCTCGACCGCGTGCACCGTGGCGTCCATCTTCCCCGAATGTCCGACCATGTCGGCGTTGGCGTAATTCATGACGATGAAGTCGTAGACGCCCGAGCCGATCGCCCCGACCGTTTTATCCGTGATCTCCGGAGCGCTCATTTCGGGCTTCATGTCGTACGTCGGGACGCCGCGGGGCGACGGGACGAGGATCCTGTCCTCACCGGGAAAGGGCTCCTCCCTCCCCCCGTTGAAAAAAAACGTGACGTGGGCGTATTTTTCCGTCTCCGCCACGTGGAGCTGCCGGAGGCCAAGCCCCGACAGGATTTCCCCAAGCGTTCGGGTGAGGATTGAAGGCGGGAAGGCCGCGGGACAGCGGAAATCCTCGTGGTATCGCGTCATCGTGGCAAAATAGATGTCGCGCAGCTCCCGATAAAAACGGTGGAAGGGGTTGTCGATGAACGCCCTGGTGAGTTGTCTGGTGCGGTCGGTGCGGAAGTTGAAGAAGACGACTGCGTCGCCGTCGCGGACGATGCCCTGCGGGTTCCCCGACGCGTCTTCGAAGACGATCGGAACGATGAACTCGTCGGTCGCGCCCTTCGCATAGGAGGCGCGGACGGCCCCGAGGGGATCCGTCGAACGCTCCCCCTTTCCCTCCGCGATCGCCCGGTACGCCATCTCCGTCCGCTCCCACCGGTTGTCGCGGTCCATGCCGTAATACCTCCCCATCACCGTCGCCAGGGTCCCCGTCCCGGTCTTCTTCATCCTGCCGAGGAGTTCGGCGATGTACCGGACGCCGCCGTCGGGGGGGGTGTCGCGGCCGTCGGTGAGGGCATGGACGAACACGTTCGGGAGATTCTCCCTGCGGGCGAGTTCGAGCAGCGCATACAGGTGCGTGTTCATGCTGTGCACGCCGCCGTCGGAGAGGAGTCCGATGAAGTGGAGCGAAGAGTTGACCGCCCTGACAATCCGGGCGGCCTCCAGGAACGCCGGGATCCGGAAAAAATCACCGCCTCGGATGGAGCGGTCGATGCGGGTGATTTCCTGGTACACCACCCTTCCGGCCCCGATATTCATGTGACCGACCTCGGAATTCCCCATCTGCCCCGATGGCAGGCCGACGTCCTCGCTCGAGGCGTTGATCACGGTCCATGGGAACGACTTCATCAGGGAATCGATGAAGGGTTTCTTCGCCTGCGCGATGGCGTCGATCGCCGGATTTTTCCCGATCCCGAACCCGTCGAGGATGATCAGGAGTATCCTTGACGAGGGCTTCATCAGTGCCGGGGACCGCCCCTGTGCC